>JBMOHG010000020.1:0-17987 GCA_049317965.1 Paludibacter sp. | reverse complement strand
TTTTTTTTCAAAAATTAGGTAGAAACATCTTGTTTCGTAGCATTATTTACTGCATGATAAATAATAAAATATTTTTTCCACCCCTTTTAGGGCATCCCTTTCCTTTTCACGTCAATAGATATTGAAACTCATTTTTAAAATGAATTAAAAATCACTTTAAATTCAATATCGTATGAAAAAACTACTTTTTATTATTGCGTGCGCAACATTCTCATTAGGGATGAATGCTGCCGATTTTTATGTTTCCAAAACTGGTAATGATGCTAACAGTGGTGACGATTGGGATAATGCTAAACTCACTATCGGAGCAGCTGTTATACTTGCTAATACTAATGGTATCACTAACGCTGATAATGTTTATGTCAAAGAAGGCACTTACAACGAAAAAGTATTGCTTAATGTAAATGTGAGTAGTTCAAATAAAAGCGATAAAATCAGCCTCTGGGGTGGATATGCTTCGAGCAACACTGGTACGACCGCTGTTAGAGACATTGTGGCCTACCCTACTATTATTGATGGCACAGGGCTTGGTATCAACTCAGGGCCAGGTCTATCCATAGGTCAACCAAGTACCAGAGCTGATGGTTTGATTATACAAAATTGGACTGCAACTGGTACATCTCAAGGAACACCTGCTGGATTAACCATGGGAAATACAACTATTGTTTCAAATTGTATTATCAGAAATAATACGCACACAAGTTCAAATACGAAAGGTTCAGCGGGAGGTATCTATATAACTGGTGGTACGTTGCAAGATTGTGAGATATATGGAAACGTGATGACTAATAGTACAAATGTCTGTTTGGGTGGAGCTATTCAAGCAATGGGTGGTACAATCAATAGATGCAAAATTTACAACAATAAAGCTGGTGTTGCTGGCGGTATATTTGTTGGAAAAGTAAACACGGGTTCTGCGACACATGATTATCTTGCTATAACAGGACCTGTTACCATCTCAAATTGTGCGATATTCAACAATGCTAAAGAGGGAGTTTTGGTAGGGTTATTGACAACAGATACAAGACTTGTTACTTTGACAAATAATACTATTGTGAATAACGAAAGTAAAAATTACTTTAAAGTTGCTGCTGCTGCTTCTCCATTTGCATTATCAGATATCAACCCAAGTTATTTAATTGCCACCAATAATATTTTCAGTTATAATGGTGCTATTGAAGATTTTACTGTACTATCGTCTATGACCTACAATGCCATCAATATGGCAAGTGTGTCGGGTACTGGTAATATCGCGTTAGCCAACACGAATACTGCTGCTGGTTTTGTGTCACCTTCTGGTGTTACTGGATATACCGCTAGTATACCAGCTTCGGTTACAAATGCCAATTGGAATCTGGCAGCGGGGTCGGTATGTATGAATGTAGGTACAGGCGGTTCAGGCACAGATATTGCGGGCAATCCCCGTGTTTTTGGGTCTGTTGATATGGGTGCGTATGAGTCTACCGGTTATTTCCGGAGTAAAGTGTCTGGAAACTGGGCCACGCTTGGCACTTGGCAGTCGTCAACAGATAATTCTTCATGGGCAGATGCTGCTTTAGCTGTTCCAAATTCATCGGCTGCTGCCATCAATGTATTGGTAGGTCACGAAGTTACTGTAAGTGCTGCCGCTACTGCTTCTACTCTTACTGTAAATGCAGGCGGTAAATTGACGCTAAATTCAGGAATTACACTTTCTGCTACTAACTTAACGCTTAAAAGTGATGTCACCAATGGCACTGCTACCTACAAACCCGAAGGAACCGGAGCACTTGTAGTAACGGGTACAACCAATGTGGAGCAATACTTTGGCACTGCACAATATAAAGGTGCAGAACGTAACTGGTATATTAGTAGTCCATTAGCATCAGCTTCGAGTAGTATATTTACTTCGGCTGGTACGCTTTGGAAATACAATGAACCTAATACAGGAACAACAGGAAGTCCGATTAATACAAATTGGGATTTGATATCAACTCACGAAACAATGATAGGCGGATATATTTTCAGACCAACTGCTGCTTCGCCAACAATAACCCTTACAGGTGGTGCATTAAATACCGGTAGTAAGACAGTAGATCTTTATCGTTCTGCAACAGCGAATACAGCCAACAAAGGATTTAATCTGATTGGTAATCCATATCCATCTTATCTGAATGCTATGACAGCGATAAATGCAAAATCGGAATTAACAAAAGCAATCTGGTATAGAACACTTGCGAGCGATAAATCGAAGTATTATTTTGAATCAGTAGTGACAACTACTGGAGTTGGCACCAATAATGCACTAACAGGAAAGGTTACAGGTTATATTCCACCAATGCAGGCTTTCTGGGTAAAAACATCTGCTGCAACTACTCTTACATTTGATAACAGTATGCGTGCTCATGCTTTTAATGTTCCGGTAGGAGAAACTACAGTTCCAACTACTCCACTAAAAGTTTCTGCAGAAAGTAGCATACAGCAACTATTGCGCCTTCAGGTGTCGAATGGAGCAAGTAACGATGAAACAATCGTTTATTTTCACCCGAATGCTTCTAATAATTACGACAACTACGATGCTCCTAAACGCTCGAATGGCAATGTGAACATTCCTGAAATTTACACATTGGCAAATAGTGAAAAATTAGTAATAAATGGAATGAATGAACTCAAACTCGAAACAGAAATACCCGTGGTTTTCAGTACCGGAAGTGCAAATAACTTTACTATTAAAGCTACAGAATTGAGCAACTTTCAAGACACTAAAATAATACTGACAGACAAACAAAATCCAACTTTTGAGTTTGACCTTACCGATGGTACTGCTTACAGCTTTAGTTCGGATGTTGCAAATGATGTTTCGCGTTTCAGTATATTGTTCCGCACTCCTTCATCGCCAAACGCTGTTAATACAATTGAAAAACTGAATGCAAAGGTATTTGTAAACGCAGCCAATCAGATTACCATTGTTGCTCCCGAAAAAAGCAAATATGCCATTTACAATGCGGTAGGGATGTTAGTGGATAATGGACAAACAACTGCTAAACTACAAACTACAAACTGCAAACTGCAAACTGGAGTTTATGTAGTGAGAGTGGCGAACGGCGGACGCAACTATACTTCGCGAGTTATTATTAAATAAAGGATTATAAAACAAAAAAATAACATGAAAACGAATAATCAAAAACAAGTATATTCAACTCCTGTGTTAGTGTCCATCAAATTAGATACCGAAATATCGCTTCAATTGCAATCAGCACCACCAGAAGGTCCGGGCGAAGGCAGTGGTGCTTCATTATCACCTGAGTATTTCAATAACGACCCGTTTAAACCGAATATGGGTTAATTGCAAAATTAGACAACATTATTTATACTCAATTCTTTTATTAAAGCAATATGATTACAGTTTCAAAATGCAGAAAACTAGGTCTTGAAAAACAGTTCAGGAAGCTTTATAATCAGATGAGAGAGAATTACAAAAAATTTATACCTTATGATACTAAAGTTGAAACAGTCTTTTCGGAAATTTATGTGGAACAAGCTCTAACTGACTTAGGAATTGATTTTTATGCAATAAAAGGAAGAAAATGGTACGAATTTTATAAAAATGAATGGGAAGTAAAAGTGTATAATTCTTTGCGTTTAATTTCAGCTTAAATAATTGGTTGATTATAAAAATGAATCAATAGCTTAGAATTGTTAAATGACTAATTGCCTGATAATAATACTAAAATTAAATATTTCATTAATTTTTTAAGAAGATTGTTTGTTTAGCAAAACCTGTTAGGAGTTAAATTCTGGCAGGTTTTATTTATTGTTAAAGTTCAAAACGTCGCAGACTTTTGAACGTTTCTTTAATAAATACAAAGGAAACGTTTTAATGTCTCGGAATGCTCGACGACTAAAAGTCTTTGCGTAGAAAAATCCTCAAAGAGTCAGTTATTTGCTGACCTTTGAGAGTTTTTTCGGATATGTGAAGTTAATATTGGTTTGATGTGTTTCCATTTTGCGGTGATATATTTTTTAAAGAAACGTTTTAGTGTCTCGAAATACTCGACGACTAAAAGTTTGAGCACGAAGAAACATTTTAATGTCTCGAAATGCTCGACGACTAAAAGTTTATATTATTTTTCAGTATTTTTTTTGTATAATCAGCCATAAACAGCGGGATATTTATCAGGTTACCATCGCGTTTTAAATTCTTCAACGAAAACCGAATTCGGCAGTTGGGCTGAAATTGCTTGTCGTACAGCGTTAAGCTTTTACCATTTACATTATTGTCGGCTTTCACTTCAACGGGAATTATTTCATTTTGATACTGTATCAAGAAATCGATTTCGGCCTGATTGCCCGATGACCAGTAGCGGGGTGTTTCCTCAAATTGCATTATTAAGCTTTGCAGAATGTAATTTTCGGTCAATGCTCCTTTAAATTCAACAAACAATCTGTTTCCTTCGCGTATGGCAATGGGATCCAATGCTGATAATCGCCGTAAAAGTCCAACATCTGATAAATAGACTTTAAATGACGATAAATCGTCGTTTGCTGCAAGTGGAAGTGCCGGTTTTTTGCTTAAAAAAATACGATAAACCAATCCTGCTTGATGTAGCCACAACAAAGCATCTTCGTATTCGCGTGCTCTTGCACCAGGCTTTGCAAGCTGATACACAAATTTCTTATTTTCCTTTGCTAATTGCGATGGAATTGAATTCCAAATATGTGTCAGTTTGGGAATTAAATGATTTTCGGTATATTTCGAAAAATCCAAGCAATAGGCATTCAGTATATTACTCAACACCTTTTGTGTTTGTTCAACGTCACTGTTTTCGAGCAATTCAACAACCGCTTCGGGCATTCCACCGGTTATAAAATACATTTTAAACTTATCAACCAATTGATTGAAAAACAGGTCGGGTATGGGTTCTAAATCATTTTTAGAATTTAGATAATCAAGTAATTGAACATCGGCTGCTCCCAGAAATTCTAAAAACGAAACCGGATATACTGTTAAAAAATCAACCTTTCCTACCGGAAACGAAGCCCCTCTGTTGAGTGCTACTCCCAGCAATGAACCGGCACAAACAATTGCGTATTCGGGAGCATTTTCGTTGAAGTATTTCAAGCTGTTCAATGCTTCGTTACATTCCTGAATTTCATCAAAAATGATTAATGTTTTTTCAGCCAGAATGGCTTTTCCAATAATCAACGATAGGTTCTGTAACAGTCGCTTAACATCCTTTGTTTGTTCAAAATACTGTTTCAATTCGGGTTGTTCATCGAAATTGAAATATGCCACATTTTCAAAATATTGTTTTCCAAACTGTTTCAATACCCAGGTTTTACCCACCTGACGAGCACCTTGCAAAATAAGCGGTTTGCGATTTTTTGAGTCTCGCCATTTGAATAGCGATTCAGAAATTTCTCGGTTAATGTCCATATTCATTTAATTTTAATGCGTTAATGCGTGTAATTTGGAGCCACAAAGATAGTGTTGTTTTTCAAAAAATCATCTAAAAATCACATATTATGTATATATAATGTGATTGTATACACAATAATGGCATAAAATGCGTGTTTATTGAAGAAAGTCAATGGAAAATCACCTGACAAAGAAACGTTTTAGTGTTTCGGAAAAGCTTTTTAACGTAGCAGACTTTTAAACTTTTCATTTTTAACTTCTATTTTCAAAGAAACTTTTTAGTATCTCGAAATACTTGACGACTAAAAGTTTGTACGATAATTAAAAGTCTACGGACACATTAAGGCATTTCAATCTTTTTTACGTCATAAATGTGTTTAATATCGAGTTAATTCAAATCAATTTCAAACAGTTAAAACATCACAATGAAAAAAATTTCACTACTTTATTTTCTGATCATTAGTTCTGTAAGCATATTTTCCCAAACTACTTTATTTTCTGATGGTTTTGAATCCGGTAAAGGTTCTTGGATATTTTCTGGTTCGGGTGGAAATTCATATGCTGTAATAACTACCGATGGTTATAATTCGGCAAATTGCATTCGCAACAAATATATTTATTCTCCCAATTATATTATTTCTCCCGCAATAACTTTTGGAACAGGCAAAGCCTACAAAGTCCGCTTTGTTGCAAAAGTAGCAACAGCTTCAAATACCAGTCGGAAAATTGAAGTTTACTACAATTCATCTGCAGTTTCGGATGCTAATAATGTGTATGTTGGTACAACTGCCACCCTTAACGGGACTTATACCAGTTTTACCCTCGAGAATATTGTCAATCCGCCTTCAGGAACAAAACACATTATTCTAAAAGTGATTGATACGGGAGCTACTCCAACTTATAATTTCTGCTATATCGATAATTTTGAATTTATCGAAACCGGCAATTTCCTTCCTACCGTTTCCATAACAAGTCCTACTGACAATTACACACATACTGCAGGTACTTCCTTGCCGGTAAGCATAATAGCATCTGATGCCGATGGGTCGGTGAGCAAAGTAAATCTGTATTATCGGGGTGAATTATTTGGCAGTTTAAGCACTCCGCCCTACAACTTTCCAATACCAAATATACCCATAGGAGCAAGTACGCTTTATGCGAAAGCTTATGATAATGTGGGTGATTCGGCTACAACAGCTACTATTACTGTAAATGGCGTAAATCTGCCGCCAACAATTGCTCTTACAGCTCCAGCAATTAATGTGTCAATCAATCAGGGAGCTACTGTTACATTATCGGCTTCTGCATCCGATTCAGATGGTTCGGTTACGGAGGTTTCATTTTATGTAAATGGTTCCAAAGTTTCGACAGTGGAAACTGCGCCTTACAATTTCAATTGGAGTAATCCCAATCCTGGTGCATATACAGTTTATGCTATCGCGACCGATAATACAGGTTTATCAACCACATCGGCTTCTGTAATCATCACTTCCAATCCCATTACAACTGGCTATTTAATTACCGAAAGTTTTGAGGATGGCGGGCAAAACTGGCTATTTTCGACCAATGCTGGTGGAAATGATTGGAAAATGTATGCAAATGAAGGTGTAAATAGTACTAATGCCATGCGCAGAAATGGAACTATTGACAAAAACTTTATGCGCTATTACAAGCCAATCTACTTTAGTGCCGGTGCATATACCGTAAAATTTTCAGCAAAAGCCAGTAATGCCAGTTCATATTTTAATATGGAAGCCGGTTTAATTGCAGGTGTTGATACCACTTGGAGCAATTTAAGTAGCTTACTTGGTACATCGTGGAGTACACAAACACTTACTATCAATTGTCTTGCTGCTGGAAATTATACTTTTATTTTCAGACATAAACCTACACCAATCCAACATTGGGTAAATGGCTGGGTGGACGATTTGTCGGTTTCAGGTGCTGGTGGTTTCCCAAATGCTAATCCGATTGTAAAAATACTTACTCCTGCCAATTCGGCCGAAATAGCTTTAAATACAGCTATCGATTTAACAACTTTTGCCTACGATATGGATGGAAGTATTACTAAGGTGGAGTATTTTATTGAAAACGCCAAAATTGGCGAATCGGCTGTAGCTCCTTACACAGTGAGCTGGACACCAACTTTTTCGGGCGTTTTTTCATTGAAGGCAAAAGCAACTGACAATGGCGGAAAGTTTCAAGAAAAAGTTATTTCTGTGTTGGTGAATTATGCCGACCGTAAAGTATATGATTTTGTGGCATCTTCCTATCTTGGTGGTGAAGCCAGTTCGGGCAAAGTGTGGGGAACAAAAGTGCTGTCGGATGGCGTGATTGTGTTGGCTTGCGACTGGGGAACGGTGATTCCTATTGGTGCGGTGCTACATTTATTAAACGATGCTACCATCAATTCGCGCGGCGCCATTGTACGAATTTCAGCCGATGGAAAAACTGTGCTTTCGGTTACTAAAATTGGTGCTTATGCCGTAGATTTAGCTATCGACAACAGTGATAATATATATGTGGCAGCAGGAACAAGCGGGTTGGTGAAAGTAAATCGATTAGCAGACAGATTATTACTTGCCAAAACTTTTGCAAAAACCACATATCGTGTGGATGCCGGCAAAACCGGTTATATGGTAGTTTTAACGCTTCCGGGAGTAGATTTTGATGGTAAAAAATGGGGTAATGTTTCGGTTTATGTAATGAATCCGGCAGGTGATGTACTCACTTCGTTTGGTGGTGCATCGCAATATACCAACGATGTATGTATCGACGAAGCATCGCAATCGGCTGTGGAAGTGGGTTGGAAAAATGTTTATACAAGCGATGGTGTTTCGCCAAGTTTACCGGTTGATATACCAGGTTTTAAAATTTACTCCTTTTCAGGAATAAAGAAATTTGATGGGTACAACTGGAGTAATGACAATACTTCGCCGAACTGGATTAACCGTTCAGATAATAATATGGCTGATACCCGCATTGCCCGAGTAAGTATGGGCGACGATGGCTTGTTGTATTTTATGGCCGAAGTATCGGGCGGAAATCACCCCTTGCGTTATAGTCCGTACGACATAATGACCAAAGTTCGCTTTGTGGGTGGCGACCATTTTCACACTTTATCCAATGTAGGCACTGAGTTTCACGCTTATATTGCCCGCATGAACATAGCCACTGGTGCATGGATTGAAGGTCAGAGTTTTACAGCTCGGAATACAAACGGTAGCGGTAATACCATCGACCCTGAACATGGAAACGTGGCAGCCGATGTAGATGGACGTATGTATTTTACTGGAAAATCGTTTTTCGGAACGCCCCTTTCAAGAGAAATTCTGCCCGAAATAGCATACAATGGCGGTGCACTAATTTATATTATGAACCCAACACTGCAAACCCGCGAATTGGTGGATCGGGTAGTACAGAAAAATGGTGGACGCGATATAGCTGTGCGCAAATTTGCTAATCATGACAAAACTATTGTATATGGTGGGGATGTAGCTTTCACTGCTGGTCAACCGTTGAATGCATTTTTATACTTGAAAAATCCGGTGCAAGACACGTTTTTTGGTGCAGCTGATGAAGCTGCAGGTTTTTATGCAGTTATTGGTGGCACTACACCGGCAACTTACAGCGTATCAGTAAATGGTGTAAACCAGGGAATGTTTGCCGAAGGTACAAAATTAAATATCGGTGCTCCGGCATCCAATAACGGCAAAGCATTTTTGAAATGGACAAATGGTGAAGATTATATAACTGATTCTACTGCATTAAACACTACAGTATCAGTTCCAGGCAGAAACATTTCAGTAGCTCCTATTTACGACACAACCACATTTGTTAATAGATTTAAAGTCAATCAATTTAAGTTATATCCAAATCCAACGCATGACTATATTGAGGTAACTACAGGAGTGAATTCTGAATTGCCATTAACAATTGCCGATTTAACAGGTAAAATAGTTTTGAATGATAATATTTCCGGTTCAAAATCAATCAATATCAGTTCGATAGCGAAAGGTATATATATTGTTACTGTTGGAAAATCGAAACAGAAACTGATTGTAAACTAATAATTGTTCTCTGATAAGATATTTATTATTCCTGATTGAAGTATGTTTTTTTAGTGTGCAACTTTAAATATAAATTATTGAAGCTAATCTCCAGAAGATTGGCTTCTTTTTTATGTGTTTTATTTGCAAACTTTTATTTGACAGTTATAAGCAATATTGAAAAATCATTTAGGTTAACCCAATATTATTTAGCTTTAACACCGTAAATATCTATACAATATCAATAAAATACCTATATTTGCAGCATCGAAAAATTATTCTAATGCTAGTACTGCCTCCAATGGTAAAAAAAAATACTATATTAAAAATTTTGAGTTGGTGTATCTTGGTAAGTTTTCTAAGTTCATGCGATGATTTCCTATCTTCCATACGCAACGAAAACACACAGGAAATATCGACATTACTATACAATTTAAACGACTTGGATGTTTGCATGAATGGTGCTTATGGTGCATTTTGTGCACATAATTATTATGGAAATATTCAATTGAATGAACTTTTGGGGTCTGACTGTGTAACTTCTACAGCAAATACTACAATTTTACCTGATTTTAGTAGTATAACCCGCGAAAACTATTTCTTTAAATATGAGTCCAATTTAAATGATTATCAAGCAGGAATGTTGCTACAGTGGGCATCATTTGTAAATAATAATTCAAATATAATTGCACAGTCTATTTTACAAAAGTTGCCACAATTATTATCCAAAAATGACACATTGAATGCAAACCGATTATTGGGTGAAGCCTTGTTGATGCGTGCTACAGCTGAGTATTACAATAATTACTTTGTTGGAATGCAGTTTCATAGCACAACACTAGACTCAATGTCAACTCTTTATAGGCGAAAACCGATATTGAGTTTTGAAGATATGGCTGAGCCTAGAAAAACAGTTGCACAAGTTTATCAATTTTTGATTGCCGATTTGCAACAAGCAAAGCAATTACTTCCCGAAAAATTTGATAAAACGATTGAACCTTTGGCATATCAGTACAGATGTAAGAAAGATGTAGCAACGGCAATGCTTGCAAAAGTGTATTTTCAAAAGAATGATTTTGATTCGGCACTTCTCGAAATAAATCATTTACTTGGCAATCAGGTTGGTATTTCCAATAAGTTCCCGTTAAATCAAGGAATAACCTATTCAAAGATTTTTCAGACCGTCGATAAAACAAACTATCAAACAGGGAATGGGAGTGAAGTGATTATGGCTTTTCACGGAAATAGCGCTTTTTTACCTACTAACACTACCAATTGGGCATGTTTCCAATGGACAGCATTTAAAAATATACAAAATGGAGATGTGTCTCAAGCTAAATTTCGAATCGTATTTGATGAATCTTTTCGAAACAATTGGTTACGAGGTGATACCGCAAAAGATATTCGCTTCAAGCAGTTAATTTATATTACACAAAATAAAGGAAAAGAAACACCAGCCGGACAATGGACAACGTTAAAATATGCGTATCCAACTTCTAACCTTATCTGGTTAAGAGCTTCGGAATTTCACTTAATGCGTGCTGAAATTTATTTACATAAAGATAATTTGCCATTTGCCATCTCTGAATTGAACCTTATTCGTTCAAGAGCAGGATTAAACGAAATTTCTTCGTTAATTTCAAAAGCCGAGCTGTATAAAGAAATTATTGATGAACGTTGTCGTGAGCTCTGTTTCGAAAATGTACGTAGATGGGATAATCTTAGATTGGCATCATTAAGTGGTTCGCAGTTTCAGAGTTATTTACCTAACCCTTACAAATCGGGTAAAATCCCTTTGGGTAATCGATTAAGTTTTACTAATGAAACAGAATTACAATGGAATGCAAATAGGTTATATAGTCCAATTCCAAACAATGAATATCTTTTTAATCCTGCTTTAAATAAATAATAATTAAAAATAAATTTACAATTGATACTTGAAAGTTACATAAATGATTTACATATAAGACGAATTTTGGTGTTTGTCTTTTGGTGTTTTCTTGCCGCAAATACTTTGCAGGCAAAAGAAATTGTAATTTCTGTACATTTCAATAGTACCTCACTAAAAACTATTTTAAATACCTTAGAAAGTAAGACGAAACTAGTATTTATTTACAACAATGAAACAGTAGACAATAACCGATTATATAGTCTTAATACTGAAAACGGAACAATAGAAAACATACTAAAAATGCTTTTTAAAGAAAGTGGTATTGAATTTAAAATAGTGGATTACTATGTTTTTTTAAGTGAACCAAAAAACAATCAAAATATAATTCGGAATAAACAACTCAGTTTAACTGTTGAAGGTAATGTTGTTGATGAAAATCACCAGTCGTTACCCGGAGTTTCTATTATCAATTCAGAAAATATTCTAAAATCAGTGACTGATAACAATGGGAATTTTAAATTTTTGGCATCAAATTCCGATTCAGTAATTACTTTTCACATGATAGGATTTGCAAAACAGAAAGTCAAAATAAGGTCTTCCAATTTTGAAGTAGTTCTCCGAAACAATAGCATACTTTTAAATGAGCTATTTGTAGTTGGTTATGGTTCGTTGAAAACCAAAGAAATTACCGGATCGGTGGTGTCTTTGAAAACAGAATCGTTTAGTAAATCGATAGGTGGAGATATTACAACAAATTTTCAGGGTAATGTATCAGGTGTATACGCAAGTAATGACCGACTGCGAGTTCGTGGGGTATCATCTATTATTTCATCTTCCGATCCATTTATTGTGGTTGATGGTGTACCGCAAAGTATTTTGCTAAAAGATTTAAATCCCGACGATATTGAATCGGTTGAAGTACTTAAAGATGCTGCATCGGCAGCAATTTATGGTTCAAGAGCAGCCAATGGTGTGATTTTGGTAAGTACTAAAACGGGAAAACTGAATACAGCTCTTAAAGCAACTTTCAATTTCAAAAGTGGATTAAATTTTATTGTTAATGAACCTGATTACTTAAAGGGAAATGCACTGATTCAAGTACTTGACGATGCCTATTACAATAAATATCCAGACAGGAAGCTACTTGCTGAATCAGATCCAACACATTATTTCCCACTTTCATCGGATTATACAGGCTTTTATGGGTATAATCGTACTTGGTTAAACAATTATCTAAACGGTCAACCTAATGGTGAAAATTGGATGGAAGCTGTTTCTCAACCAATGAGATATAATGATTTACGTCTATCGGTGAGTGGTGGACAAACACAAAGCAAGTATTTGGTGAGTTTCTCGTATCGCAAGAATGATGATTTTATTAAAGGTAAATCATCCGATAGAATGACACTTTTGATTAAAAATGAATATAACTTAACTCCTTGGTTGTCATTTGGAATGACATCGAGTTCGGTACTAAATTTAGCTAACAATTCAAATTACCCATCAATTATTCAGGTTCTATCACGTTCATCATTATTACCCGTTTATGCCCCCGATAATTCTGGTAAACTCTTTGATGCACGCAATATTAATGAAAAAAAAGGTACGAATCCATTGTACCAAATGCAAGAAACATGGGATGATAATGTAGAACTTAATCAACTGATATCTTCTTATTTAAACATTAAAATCAATAACGGACTAAATTTCAGAACAGACTGGAGTGTGAATTTTGGTACTCGACGTTACCGGTATTATCAATCGAAAGACTATTATCGAGAAAATGAGGCGATTGATCCATCTAAAAGTGGTATTATTTTATATGCTCGCACATTAAATTATGGTTTCAATGGTAACAATGTATTGACTTATAAATCTGATTTTTCTGACACACATCGTTTCAAATTAATGCTTGGTAACAATATTCAATCGTTTAACAGCGACTTTAATGTTGCGCGTTTCGAAGGTTTTCCTACCGATTATTTTCAGTTGACAAATGCTAATACTGAAAAAGTATATACCAAACAATCAGCAGGAATGGATGGGTTTCGATTTTTGTCATTTTTCACACGTGCTCAATATTCATTTAGCGAAAAATGGTTTGTCGAAGTAAATGCACGTGCAGATGGCACTTCTCGTTTTAATCCTAAAAATCGCTGGGGCTATTTTCCGGGTTTAGGATTAAGTTGGTTGATGAGCGATGAACCTTTTTTTAAAAAAATACAACAAATTGATTATTTGAAGCTAAGGACAAGTTATGGCTTGGTTGGCAATGCCGAAATGGGCAATTTTCCTGCTCAATCGAGGGCTGTAAACTGGGGCGAATATGGCGGTAGTCCCGGGTTTGTTTTCGATAGAATTGCTAACCCCGATGTGTCGTGGGAAAAACAAACACAGTTGAATTTAGGGTTTAATATATCAACTTTCAATAATCGGATTGTGGTTGATTTTGATTGGTTTTACAAAAAAAGCAACGATTTATTAGTTAATTATAATATTGGTGTATTTCAAGGCTATTTTAGCACCGATGTAACTTTAAACACTGGAGTGATGAGTAATAAAGGGCTCGATTTGAATCTAAAATCGAATAACCTGACAGGAAAGCTAAAATGGCAAACTGATTTTAATATATCCACTTTTAAAACAAATGTTATAAAACTATCAACTCAGCAAAACTATATAGAAAGAGGTGTAAACAGAGTTTACGAAGATCATCCTTTGGCCTTATATTTTTTACCTCTTTGGGCTGGTGTTGATCCAACTACAGGACATGAGTTAATTTACGAAGTGAGTGGACCTGCCGAAAATCGTCAAAAAACAGGAAAAGTTTTAGATGCTGAGTTAATGGATTTAACATCATACAACAATCAACGCGTATTGATAACTGATAAAACCCCTTACCCTGACTTTTATGGAGGAATTAACAACACTTTTAATTACAAAAATTGGGAATTATCATTTTTAGTTGCCTTTCAAACAGGAAATTGGATTTATCACTCAGGTTTACGACAAGCGAGTTATATTAATACCTATGATATTCAAAATAAATTTAGCACTTTGGCGATTCACTGGACACCTGACAATAGAAATAGCTCGATACCGTTACTTTTTAATTCGCAAATGGCAAGTCGTGAAAACTCACGCTACCTAATTGATGGTTCGTATTTGCGATTAAGAAACGTCATGCTCAATTACACATTGCCTGAAAAATGGGCTGTGAAATTGTATGCAAAATCTATTCGATTTATGCTTCAGGCTCAAAACTTATTTACCATTTCGAATTTTAAAAATGGAGATCCTGAGGTTTCAAATGGTTCATCGGGGGCTGATGCCAACATAACACCCGGAAATATAGGCGCAAATTTTGGAATAATGACATTGAATTTAGGAGTTAATATTGAATTTTAATGGTATCTTACCTAATATATTAGTCAAAAAAGGCTGAAATTTAAAGAAAAAGAGCTAATTTTGCGAAATAAATGAAATCGCAAGTAGTTTTACAGCATGAAAATTAGTAATCAGGATTTGTGGAAAAAGATATATGAAAACGATGATTTAAATGCGTTTGAGACTCTACACAACCAATACTATGCACAACTTTGCAATTTTGTGTACTCATATCTTAAAGAGCGAGAATCTTGCGAAGAAGTTGTTTCTGACGTATTTGTTGCAATATGGCAAAAGAGAAAGGAACTTACTGAAATTCGTAACATTCAATCTTACCTTTACACTTGTTCCAAAAATTTATCTATAGATTTAATCCGAAAAAATGCTATCCGCATTCAACCGGATACCAATTTATACGAAATTGACATTCCGGACATCGACGAAAATTTACTTTCGCCCATAGAAATGAAGGAATTCAGAGGCAATATTCAGAAAGCCATCGAACAGTTACCTCCTCAATGTAAACTGATTTTTAAAATGTTGGTAAATGATGAATTAGCATACAAAGAAATTGCTGAAATTTTAAATCTTTCGCGAAAAACAGTAGAAGCACAAGTAGCTATTGCTTATAAAAAAATCACGGTCTTGCTCAAAAACATATATATTCATAGCATTTTTATAATTATTTTTTTAATGCTTTAAGGTAAATCAAAAATAAAATCGTCATAATAATATTAGTTTATAAAAAGATTATTTGAGTTGACAAAAAAAATGAATAAAGAAGAACAAAACCTGCAAGATTATCTTCAGAAAATTAAATTCAAGGACAAAATTGTTCTGAATCAAGAAGATGTAAAAGCCTCTTTTGCGAAAATTAAGGAGCGCATAGACTTGCCAAATGAGGTTGTTTTACCACCTTCAAAAAAAGTAAATTTGTTTACAACAATACCTTTCAGAATTGCCGCCTCAATTGCTATTGTCTTTACGTTGAGCATATTGGGCTATAATTATTACGATAGTAAGTTGCAAATAGTATTGGCTAACAATACTGAATTAGTAAAGCAATTTGTGTTGCCCGACGGTTCTAAAGTTGCCCTACGTGGCAATTCTACGCTTTCGTACAGTAAGCATTATAGTACAAACAGAAATGTGGCGCTGCAAGGTGAAGCACTTTTCGAAGTCAACAAAAACAAAGAATTTCCATTTACAGTGCAAACAGAGACCGGTAAAGTTACTGTGCTCGGAACAATTTTTTCGGTAAGAGCTTATGCCGACGAGCATGCCACTAAAACGCTGCTCAAAGAAGGTAGCGTAAAAATGACAAACAATGATGATGAAATGCTTGTTGTCCTTAAACCGGGTGATGAAGCTATTTTGAATGAAGGTGCAACTACAATAAATGTACATAAAGTTGAGAATATTGAACGGGAATTGGCTTGGCAATCGCATAATTTCAGTTTTGAAAATGAACCACTCGATACCATTCTAACTGTTATCTCTGATGCTTTTAACAAAAAGTTGGAAATTAAAAACAAAGTACTTGCTAAAAAAAGATATACACTAAAGTTTAACCGAGACGAATCATTATCGAGAATGCTTGATATTTTGTCAGAAGTGGCTAAATTCAACTATAGGTTGGAAGAAGATTTTATTATTATCGATAAAAAATAAATTTTCGTTATCTTAAGAACAAAAAAGCTGCAATTATTTGTAGCTTTTTTTGTTTTATGCACTTTTCAAGGTTATAGGATTAAGGAAAAGGACGGTTTTATGCGTCATAGATTGAGTTGAAATTATTCTCAAATTAATCTTATTTCCATGAAAAAAATCTCTCTAGCGGCTATTTTGTTATTTTTAGTTACCATCTCCGTTTTCACTGCAAACCATAATGTATCCAATATCACTAAGCCTTTGGATGTGGTAAGCCTTATTGGCGATAAACTTATTCGCGATACACCTTTTAAATACCGGCTCGAAGTGCAATCAGCTAAAACCAACTTCGACAATGTGGTTTGTGTTGATTTTGGACGTACTTTTGGATTGGGAAAAGCCGCAATGGCAATAGCTTACACCCAGTTAGAAGCAGAAACCAACCAAATTTTACCTATACAGTTGGAGCACAGTGATGGTTGCAAAATAACACTAAACAACAAAGTGATTTATGAGCAAACCGGCAAACGCAACATACATATTGTATTGGACGAACGAGACTTGGAATTGCCTGTAAAACTAGAACTTCAGCTAAAAAAGGGTTTGAATAAATTTATTGTTGAATCGCAAACTAATGGAAACGAATGGTGCTTTTTTATGCAGCCACCAAGCAATAAAGAGGCAATTGGAAGTAAACAAATAATGTATCCAACAATTGGCTTGTGTAATGTGCCATACGTAGATAAAAAAGTCGCTGAAATTAGCAATTGGCTTGTAATTGGTCCTTTATCAGTAAATGATAATCAGATTGCAACCATCGAGTCCAACATGGCTTTCGGGCAAATGTTCAATGGGTTGAATAATCAGCTTATAACGTGGACTATACCAAAAGTAGAAGTGTTGGGAAATTTAATTGACACCAAACTTTGGGGAACCAACTACAACTGGAATTACCACAACGGTGGTGTTGCATGGGCAATGCAAACACTTTCGGAATCGACCAATAATCCCACATATAACGCTTGGGCTTCGGCTTTTTGCGATTTTCATATCAACGGAATTCCGTTTGTTAATTATCAAGTGAAAACCCTGAATGCCTTTAAATCAGCTAACCATTATATTCTCAAAACGCCTTTGCTCGACTTTACGCTGGCGCCTTCCATGCCGCTGATTTACCGTTTGCAAAAGGAGACAACTTTTGAAAACAGAGCTGCTTATGAAGCTTTTATTGCTGAAATGCTGAACTATGCCAAAAGTGAACAAATCCGCGATGCAAACACAGGAGTTTATACCCGCACCACGCCCGAAAAATTTACTACTTGGGTGGATGATATGTTTATGGGAATTCCATTCTTGGTACAAGCATCCAATTTTGTAAACGATAAAAAGGAGAAAGAAATTTTCCTGAACGATGCCGCCAAACAAGTGCTTGCATTTAAAAAACACGTTTGGGATGCTGATGCCAATCTGTATATGCACGCCAATTATTCGGCTCGCCCAACGGTAAAACTACCTTACTGGTCGCGTGCAAATGGTTGGGGAATTTGGGCTTCTTCCGAAGTTTTAAAAGCATTGCCCAAAACAAGTCCGTATTATAAACCCATTTTGAAAC
>JBMOHG010000019.1:0-18642 GCA_049317965.1 Paludibacter sp. | reverse complement strand
AAATTCTCAAAATCGTCAGGTCGATTGTACATTCGCATAAAACCTGACCGAGTAAGGTCCTTATTTCGTAAACGGTACTTAACTATTACATCGTTTATCCGTGAAAGTATTTTATCGATAATTAGGTTTTTGTCTGATGCATTGACATCTGAAGCCTTAATAGAACAGTTTTTTTCGTTCCAATCCCGTTGCTCACAGTTTATTTTTGTCGAGAAATTAACTTTTTCTCGTTTCACATAGAAAGAAATCCAGACATATCCTGATTTTTTTTCTTTATTATCGCACCTCAAATACTTCTTTATTGTAATCATAGCGGTCTATTTTTGTATTGAACGGTCTACAAATGAGCTCATTTATAGTTAATTTTTAATTTTAACTAACCAACCTATCTTATTGATTAACAGCAAAATAAAAAAGCCTACAGTCGTTCTGACTGTAGGCTTTTGAGGTTTAAGAGGTACTTGGCGGATTCGAACCGCCGTAATCGGTTTTGCAGACCGGTGCCTAGCCACTCGGCCAAAGTACCCTGTTTTTTCGGACTGCAAAGATAGTATAAATTTTACTTTAATCCAAAGCTTATTTTGTATAAATTGAAAAAATACTGAATCTGGATTTATTGACGATTTTTGTGTTGATTGTGATCTTGCATGCCTTGTAGCAAATTACGCTTAAATTCACGTTCCGATTTATAATATTTAAAGAGTGTTTCGGGTTGTAGTACCTTACGTAGCTTTAAATGATAATTTTTAAATAATTGTGCTTGTTTTACTTCAAATTCAACATAATTGTCATTTAGTACCTCATAATTTGTATTATTGTCAATTTGTTTTTTCTTGTTGTTTTTAAAAATCTCGTAGTTTTGTTTGTGTTGTTTCCAAATAATATTCTCATACTCCATGAATATTGGTTTTACGGTAATTATTTCATTTGGTGTAAGTTGAGCCTTTTCAACCATAAATTGAAATTTTCGTAAATGCATTTCTTCCACATTTGGCTTTTTTTTGTCAGCTTCCTGAGAAAATCCAACATTGCAGGAAAAAAACAGCACTGCAATTAAAATATATTTGTTTGTTTTCATATTCGGATTTTATTAATCATTAGTAACTTTATGATAAAAGCTAATTATTTTGTCGATTCATCAACATAATAATCCATTAATGCAGTTTCATCCACTTGCGAGAGGACATAAGATTCGTAGTTTTCAGTATTTTTCAGACTATTATTCTGATATACTGAAAAAAACAATTGACCCACAAGAATTACGCCTACAAACATGGCAGCAATATACATCCATGGTTTTAAAAATCTATGATTTATTGATTTATAACCAATTTGATTTTCAATTTGTTGTGCAAAATTCTCAAAGTAATTTTCGGGCACGCTAAATGGTAATTCATTACCAATTTTATCAATCCTATTGTTTTCTTGTTTTTTCATACTATTCATTTGACTATTTAATGTCAGTAAAGTTTAATCTCCTACTAATTTTTATACTTGTATTATTATTCATTCTCTTCGAAAAACTTCTCAATTTTTTTTACTGCATGATGATATGAAGCTTTTAATGCTCCAACCGAAGTGCCTAGAATGGCTTCCATCTTTTCGTAAGTAATATCATCAAAGTACTTCATGTTAAAAACCAGACGCTGTTTTTCTGGCAAAGTAATAATTGCTTTTTGAAGTTTTAATTGTACTTCATTTCCATTAAAATACTGATCCGATTGCAAATTTTGTAGCAAATTATCTTCTACATCATCCATCGACTGTAGATTTCGCAATTTTTTATTTGCCAAAAAAGTAAGAGTTTCATTCGTAGCTATTCTATAAAGCCATGTTGATATTTGCGAATCACCCCTAAACCCATCAATTCCGTTCCAGGCTTTCATAAAACAGTTTTGCAATACATCGTTAGCATCGTCATGCGAGAGTACCATTTTCCGAATATGCCAATAAAGCCGCTCCTGATAAGCACGAACAACAGCCGAAAAAGCTTTTGCCTTTTGGTCGGGTTTATTCAGTTGGATTTGCAGCTCCGAATCGGTTAAATTCATTTTTTGTTATTGGGAATATGGGGTAATTTTTGTTTAATTTCTTTGACTAAGTTTTATGGATAAGGTTTAATACGAGGCAACTTATGTTATTCAGTTCACTCTTGTTATATCAGTTCTTCCTTCAAAAAAACGAATAATATTTTGAGATGCAAACCTGCTCATTTCAATACGGGCTTCAATGGTTGCTGTTCCATTATGTGGCGATAGAATTACATTATCTAACAGTAGCAACTTCTTATTGACAACTGGCTCAAACTCATAAACATCCAATGCTGCTGCAAAAATCTTTTTTTCCAAAAGTGCATCTGTTAAAGCATTTTCATCAATTACAGGACCACGAGATGTATTTACCAGGATTGCTGTTGGCTTCATCAACTTCATTCGTTCCGAATTAATTAAATGATAGGTTTCGTCGGTTAATGGTGTATGCAAAGTTACTATATCGCTCATTTTCAATAACTCTTCCAAGTCAAATAATTGTGCATTAAATAATTTTTCTTCTACTGGAGTTAGTCGTGTTCTATTGTAATAAACAAGCTTCATGCCACTAGCCAATGCTCTTCGGGCCACTGCTTTACCAATTCGCCCCATACCAATAATTCCCAACGTTTTTCCATAGAGTGTTTGACCTAAGTTTTCGAGTATACCCCATTTCAAGCCTTCAAGAGTACGCATTTTACGGTCGCATTCCGAAATTCGTCGGGCAGCAGCCAACATTAGTGCAAAAGTATGTTCAGCTGTAGGTTCAATTACCGGATCGGGAGTATTGGTTACAACAATTCCACGTTCGGCAGCATAATGTACATCTATATTATTGAACCCAACTCCATAATTAGCAATAATTTTTAAATTGGGGGCAGCATCTATTATTTCTCTATCCACTTTGAACTGAAAAGTAGGTAAAAAGGCGTCAAAGTTTGGTAAAAGTTCAATAACTTCCTTTTTCGAAAATATTTCATTTTCTGGAAATACCACTTCAAAATGTTTTTTCAGCTCAGAAAAACCTTCAATTGGCAAACGTGTAGAAACAAGAACCCGCATAATAATTTGTTAATTGGCAGTGTTGTGTAAATACAAAATTACTGATTATATTTGAACAAGACAAATAAAAAAATGGAAACAAGCAAAGCTCATTTCCATTCAAAGTTTAAGATTCCATTTTCTTTTCTTTATCTTTATTCATCGACTGCAAATAACCGAGTGGAACATATTCAAGAGTAACAACCGAAGGATCGAGATCCAAAATCTGAGTATCGGAAGTTGAGAACTTTTTAATCAGATAATACAATGACAGTATGGTTTTCTTTAAAGGTGGAAGTTCCATGCTTCTACGAATCCTTTCTACAACTACAAATCTGAAATCGCCCTCTATATTACTTGCCCTGAGAGACGGATATCGACTTATAAGGTCTACCTTTCCGCTTTCTTCCATTTCTTTGCAAATAAGATGTACAAACGAATCCATGTGAACTCCTTGTTTAAAGCCCGAATAAATATCAAGTCTGAATATTTTTTGAGGTACAAACGTTTTTACATGATACTTAAATTGATATGGTTCATCACTTCTGTGAAGATATACAAACCAATAAGTATCAGCACGTTTAGGTTGTTTCTTTATCAAAGAGAAAATTATTTTACTATCCATTTCATTTGGATATTTTGCTCTGGTAACATACACTAAATGCGATGCAAATTTTGGAATACTTTCATCAGTACTTATTCTATCGAGACATTCGATGGTTGGACCAATTTTTTGGTAGGTTGCACATCTGTTTTTTATACGCCTGCCATTGTACCAAATTAACATTACAGCAAATAGAAAGCCAGCAATAATGATTGTAGCATAACCACCATGCGAAAACTTTAACATGTTTGCTGAAAAGAAGAATCCTTCAATAGTCAAGAAAAAAGCTGTTAAAGGAATACTGGTCCACAATGGTTTTTTTAAATGTTGGAGATACATGAATAGTAATACAGTGGTCATCATCATTGTTATTGTAATAGAAAGACCATAAGCCGCTTCCATATTTGAAGATGAACCAAAAGCAAGTACCATTAAAATACACAAAACCAAAAGCGCATGATTAACACCGGGAATATACATTTGGCCTTTAATTTCGGTAGGATATTTAATTTGAATATTAGGCCATAAATCTAATGAAATAGCTTCACTAATAATTGTAAATGATCCACTAATCAATGCCTGACTGGCAATAATTGCTGCTAATGTGGCCATTGTTACACCTATAAAAGAGAACCAATCGGGCATTATGGTAAAAAATGGATTAACATCTTTTACTATTGAAGTTGAATGACTTATAATCCAGGCACCTTGCCCCAAATAATTCAAAATCAGCGTTATCTTAACATAAATCCAAGAAATACGAATGTTGTGTAAACCACAG
The DNA here is from genome assembly GCA_049317965.1 of Paludibacter sp. Classification (GTDB taxonomy): domain Bacteria; phylum Bacteroidota; class Bacteroidia; order Bacteroidales; family Paludibacteraceae; genus Paludibacter. The sequence goes on along the minus strand of JBMOHG010000019.1, from coordinate 14,186 downwards.
TGCCCCAAATCGGAATATAATGCTTCGGCTCCGGTTGTACATAGAAAAACTGCTCCCAAAATTACCAATGCACTTGGTACTGTTTTCAACAACATTATGGCATAAATTGGGTTAAAGGCTTTCAGAATTATGGGATATTGCGTAAGTGCAAAAAGACCCAGAATGCCAATCATTGAAAACCACAAAAACATAATTCCACCAAACGATTTTCCCAGACGAGCGGTTCCAAGTGGTTGAATAAGAAATAGAAACAGGATAATGGCTATTGTAATAGGAATTACTGGGACAGATGGAATCAATGCATTTAAACCTTCAACAGACGAAATTACTGTTATGGCAGGTGTAATTATACCATCAGCCAATAAAGTGGCTGCACCAATAGCTGCAATTATGTACGTAAATCTATAATTTTTACGTATTAATGCAAATAGTGAAAGAATTCCGCCTTCACCACGGTTGTCGGCGCGCAGTGTAACAATTACATACTTTACTGTAGTTTGTAAAGTCAAAGTCCAGATTATGCACGATATAGCTCCAATAATAAAGTCTGGATTCGATTTTTGGCCTGCGGGTAAGCCATTGAGAATGGCCTTCATAACATACAAAGGAGAAGTTCCAATATCTCCAAATACGATGCCGATTGCCATAAATATGCCCATTATACCAAAGGGCACTTTGTGTTGATGTCTCATTATTTTTATACCTTAAAAAAACTCGACAAAAGTACTAAATTATAGTAACTTATATTATAAAATTCAGATAATTATTTTCTATATTATCACAAATAAATAAAATCTTATACTGTTTGTTTTTAAGTGGCACATATTCAGATATATGTGTTATTGTTTCTCAATTCTTATGAGAAATAAAAAGCAGTTTTAACTGAGAAATTCATATTTTTTTTTACGTACATATCTTTAGATATTGGAAAATTGTGAAATACTATGACATTTAACGACCATTTTTTTTTGAGAAAGAAAAAAATGATTAAAGTTATTTTATCATTCGAATTTTGATATTTAGAGTTAAATTCTAATATGAAAATTTTTCTTTTTAAAACTATTTTGGTTTGGCTGTTATTTTGGCAGCAGAGTAATACTGAAATTCAATTAAAAGAAATATCTTTGCATAATGTATTCATTCCATTTTTAAATTCAACTTCCACATTCGTCATATAAATTAACTGGCGAACTTTACAAATACAACTAATTTAATTATTTATGCTCAAGTCACTAAGCACAAAAGAAAAATCTGTACAAATCAATATACATTCGCAGTATTACGGTACAATTGCCGAAATTGGAGGTGGGCAGGAAACGGCTCGTCATCTTTTTCAGGCGGGTGGTGCATCTAATACAGTTGCCAAATCGATATCTGCTTATGATAAGCTTTTTAGCGATCATTTTTATAATCATGGGGCACCTGCTCGTTATGTTGCTGAAGACAGATTGCGTGAAATGGTTAATTATGAATATGATGAATTGATTAAAATCCTCGAACATAAAAATCATCAAAAATTCTTTGCCTTTGCTAATACGGTTGAAATTCTTAATTTTAAAAAGACCAATTTGGGAAATGGTTGGCTGGGAATTGCTGTTGAAGGAACTGACCGACACCATCCCAATTTGTTTTTTATCCATGTAAAATTGCACGAAAACGATACATTGTTGCAGCAATATAGTCTTGGCACATTGGGTATTAATTTGATTTATGGTGGGCTTTTTGAATGGGAAGACCCCCGAAATATTCTTTTGTCATTACTCGATAACCTCGACACAAGTAGAGTTGAAGTTGATTATGCTTATGTAGAAGGGCCAGATATGGCATGGGTGGATAATCGATTGCTCAATTTGATGTTAGTGAGTAATAATATGACTCCTGCTATTATGTTCGACAAAAAAGGACATATTCAGCAGCCCGGCGATATGTTGTATCGTAAAAATGTGCTACTTATGCGTGGTTATTTCCGTCCTATCAATAATTTGGGAATTGAATTTATTGAGGATAGTTTAGCGATTTTTAAAAAAGATGAAGATTATACACCCGAAAATACAATTGCTTTTTGTGAAATTTCGCTCAATTATTTGATGCAAGGGGAACAATTGGATGAAAAAGATTTTTTACATCGTGTCGACCTATTGAATATAATGGGACAAAGTGTGATGATTTCACGTTTTAAAAGGTATTTTGAACTCGTTCAGTATTTTAGACAATACCGACTTATCAAACTGCGCATGGTGGTAGGTTTGCCTACGTTTGAAAAAATATTCGACAGTTCTTATTATACTGATTTGCGTGGGGGCTTGCTGGAAGCGTTGGGTGCTATGTTTCAGGACAATGTAAAAGTGTATTTATATCCTGCCATTGATAACACTACGGGCGAAGTTGTTTTCCCTAAAAATGAATATTTCAAAGGTAAAAATAGTTTGCTTTGGCAGTATTTAAATGCAACTGGTAATATATTACTGCTTACAAGTTTGTCGACCAATAACTTGCATATCACTTCTGAGTTTATTGCAAGTTTAATTGAAAACGGAGATGAATCATTAAAGTATTATCTGCCCCAAAAAGTGTACGAACATATCAAGGAGCATAAATTATTTGGATTTAAAGAAATTTAAATTTAAGATTATATGATTTTATTTGAAGAATAATATTTTTTCAGAAAGACTATTAAACTCAAATCCAATAAATTTCATTTAGCAAAATAATAATATGATAGAAATTGACTTACGAACAGTTTTCCTAAATTCAGTTATTACTGATTTTGTGAGCCTTTTGGTAATGATTGTTTTATGGAGTCAAACCCGGAAACGATTTAAGGGATTGACATATTTAGTATTTAATTATATTTTCCAAATTCTTTGCATACTATTAATTTTTTTACGTGGACAAATTCCCGATATAGTTTCAATTGATATATCTAATACTTTAGCTGTTTCGGGTGCTGTATTAGGTTTTATTGGGCTTGAACATTTTGTCGGAAAAAAAAGTAATTATATATTTAACTATATTGTAATCGCATTATTTTTTGTAGTTCATACCTACTTTACTTTTATCAAGCCCGATTTAAGTATACGAAACCTCAATAGTTCAATCGCTTACTTAATCATATCATCTCAGTGTGCCTGGTTATTGTTGAAACGGGTTCCCAGAAACCTGCGTCAGCTAACTTTTAATGTTGGAGTTGTTTTTGTACTTTACTGTACTGTAAGTGTAATCCGGATTATAGAGTTTTTTATTCAAAACCATTCAGCAACTGACTATTTTAATGCAGGTGGCTTTGAGACTTTTGTTATCCTTTCCTATCAATTACTTTTCTTACTTCTTACTTACTTTCTAGTATTGATGATCAATAAAAGATTGTTAATTGAGATTTCAACACAAGAGGAAAAGTTTTCAAAAGCCTTTCACTCTGTACCTTATGCAATTACCATCACTAGTCTCTTCGATGGTAAAGTAATTGAAGTTAATGATGGATTTCATAGAATTACAAACTTTACTGTTGAAGATGTTAAGGGTGAAACAACATTAGGTTTAAATTTATGGGTGAACGAAAAAGACAGAAATTGGGTTGTCAATACTATTGTTAATGGTGGAATAGTGAAAGAAATTGAGTTTGAATTCCGTAAAAAAACAGGTGAACTGATGATTGGTCAATTGTCAACGGAAATCATTTACATCAATAACGAAAAATGTTTATTATCAGTGATTAATGATGTTACAGACCGTAAACATGCAGAAGAAGATCTAAAAAAATCGAAAGAATTATTGAGAAAATTTGCAACTCATTTACAAAATGTTCAGGAAGAAGAAAAGATTTTGCTTGCAAATCAATTAGATAATGAAATTGCACAGATTTTAGTCGCATTGAAAATGGATATTGGTATGGTAAAACAAAAAATTTTGACCGGAACTGGAAGTGAACAGTCCGAAGATTTATTTGTCAGATTAGAAAAAGTTCAGAACTTAATTGGAAATTCAATTAAAACCACTTTGAATATGATGAATGATCTTCGGTATGAGGTGCTGTACTTAATGGGATTTGAAGAAGCCGTAAAATTATTCATAATCGAATTTGATAATAAATATAACATTACCTGCAAATTTGAAATCAAAAATTTAGCATTTAAAATTGATCAGAATACATCTACTTCTTTGTTCAGAATTTTTCAAATTGCTATGGCAAATGTAGCTCAACATGCCTATGCAACTGAAGTTAATGTTTTACTAAGTTGCAATGAAGATAGACTGATTTTGGAAATAAATGACAATGGAAAAGGATTAGATCAAATTCACATTACCAATCCAACTACAAATGGACTGATTTTTATGAAGGAGAGGGCTTTATTGCTTAATGGTGAATTGATTGTGACTAATTTGCCAAATAAAGGGACAAGCATTAGAGTAGAAATACCATATTCTTATCAAAACTAAAAATTCCGGTTTCAAATAAAAGAAACAGTTGAACTTCTTAATTAATTGAAAAGTTAATTATAAAGTTCAACTGAATAGAAAGATGTAATCTATTTATTTTGAGATTATTTCTTCCAAAATGCAGGTGTAAAAAGAAGTAAAACAGTAAATAATTCCAAACGTCCAATCAGCATAATAAAAGACAAAAACCACTTACTAAATTCGGGAATTTGCGAAAAATTACCTGCAGGTCCTACCAATCCTAATCCGGGACCTACGCCACCCAGACATGTAATTAAACCTCCAATAGACTCAAGAAATCCCATTCCCGAAATAGCTAATATTAATATCCCAATAGCTGTAACAACTAAATAAAGCAATGTAAATGCCAGAACACGGGTAACAATATCTTCACGAACCATGTGTTTGCTGTATCGAACCGGAAAAACAGCATTTGGGTGTATCAATTGCTTAAATTGAAAGTAAATAGCCTTTGCAGAGATAACCACCCTTATCATTTTAATACCACCGCTTGTGGAGCCAGCTGAAGCGCCGGTTAGCATTACAATAAGTAAAATTATCCAAGTCATTGGTTTCCAAAACATATAATCGGCAGTAACAAAACCTGTGGTAGTCATAAGTGAGCTAACAGTAAATAAAGCATCACGCCAAGCTTGCTCGATTGTGTCAAAACTCTGAACTTTAGTGAAATCTATTAATGATAAAGCTACTACAATTGCGAAAAAGAAAAGTACTATTAAATAATATCGCAATTCCTCATTCTCACGTACTCTTTGCCATTTGTTTTTCAGACCAAAATAATACAAACTAAAATTAATACCCGAAAGAATCATGAAAAGTGAAATTATATATTGAATATAAGCAGAATCCCAATATCCAACACTGGCTTGTTTGGTTGAAAAACCACCGGTAGCAACTGTAGCAAATGAATGACAAAAAGCATCGAACCAACTCATGCCTCCAAACCATAATAAAATGGTTTCAGCAAGTGTTAGCATTATATAAATGGCGAATAACCGTTTAGCTGTTTCACTGATTTTTGGGTGAATTTTATCCTTAGTAGGTCCCGTACTTTCGGCTGCAAAAAGTTGGGTGCCACTCACTCCAAACACCGGCAAAATGGCCAATGAAATAACTATAATTCCCAGTCCACCAATCCAGTGTGTAAGACTTCGCCAAAATAACATACCATGCGAAAGCTCTTCAATATTGTTTAATATTGAAGCCCCTGTAGTGGTAAAACCTGACATAATTTCAAAAAATGCATCTGTAAATGAAGGGATTGAACCACTAAACCAAAATGGCAAAAGACCAAACAATGTAAAGATTACCCAGGTAAAAGTTACAATAACTGATCCTTCGCGTTTTCCAATTGTGGAAGGTGGATTTCGACCAAAAAACAAAGCAGAAATCCCAAAAATGAAACAAATAACAGATGTTATAAAGAAATAGAAAACATCACTCTCTCCATAAATAATTGGAATTAAGCAGATTGCTAAAAGTACAATGCTTTCAATAAGCACCAGACTTCCCATAACTCTGAGCACTAAACGATAATTGAATTTGTTCATTAATTAAAGTATGATTCGATTTTACGAATGGCTGAAGACACACAGAAAACGATAACATGATCATTAGGTAAAATTTCAGTATTTCCACTTACAATACTGCCAACTCCTTTTCGCACAATTCCACCAATATTTACATTTTCGGGTAACCGAATGTCTTTAATAGGTGATTGGGTGATTTTCGATTTTGGTTTGGCAACAAATTCAACAACTTCAGCATCGGCACAAGTTAAGCTTCTAACATTGAGTACATCTGCATCGAGTGTGATTTGATAAATATAACTTGCAGCAATCATTTTTTTGTTAATAATTGTTCCAATGTCAAGACTTTCGGCCAATAATATATAGTCATTATTTTCTACTTCGGCCACTGTCTTTTTTACTCCTAATCGTTTTGCAGCCAAACAAGCCAATATATTTGCTTCAGAATTACCAGTAACAGCTACAAATGCATCCATTTCCTGAATTCCTTCTTCTTTAAGAACTTCAATATTTCTTCCATCACAATTAATTATTAAAGTATCGTTAAATTTATCGGCCAGAGCATAACTTTTTTCCCGGTTCATCTCTAATACTTTGGTATTTATGTTGCTCGGCAAATTCTGAATGGTTTTTTTTGCAATACGACTTCCACCCATAATCATTACATTCTTAATTTCGTGAACTACTTTTCCTGCCTGAACTTTTACAAATTCCAAATTATCAGGTGTGGTAATAAAATAGACTATGTCGTTGGCAAGAATTTCGTCGTTTCCTTTTGGAATAATAGTCGTGTTTTTTCTGTCGATGGCTACAACCCGGTACTTTCCATGATCAAAATATCCGGTACTGAACTTAATATTCACAATTTCGGCGTTAGCCCGGACTTTAATCCCCAACAGTATTAAGGCATCGTTACAAAAACTCAAATTTTGACGTAACCAATTAGTTTTTAAAGATTCTACGATTTCCTTTGCTGCAAGTACTTCGGGATAAATCAGGTAATTTACACCCAGCTTTTCGAAGAATTCCTTGTTTTTTGGTAGCAAATATTCGTAGTTATCAATACGTGCCAAGGTACGTTTTGCTCCTAAATTATTGGCAAGCATACAAGCGGTCATATTTACACTTTCGTTAGGAGTAACCGCTACAAATAAATCTACATTTTGTATTTTTGCTTCAATCAAATCGTGCATAGAAGTAGGCGAACCTTGAAGAGTCAATAAGTCGTAACTTGCTTCTAAATCTCTGGTTTTCTCCGGATCAATATCCATAAGAGTTATGTCCATGTTTTCGCGTGCCAGCATTTTGGCTAGAAATGTGCCTACTTCACCGGCACCGGCAATTATGATTCGCATTTTGTGTGTTTTTTGCTTATTTTGTTTCTGTTTTAAAAATTGAGATTTGAAGTGTTAGATTTATCCTAAATCGCTGATTCGATTTATAATAACTAATACTTATAATTTTTTGTGTAGAGATTTGTTTGTCAAAGATAAGGATTTTAAAAATGGTACTAATATTTTTAGAAACTTTTTTCAAAATATTTCCAAAACTGCTACATTTTAATTTTTGTCAGAAAAAAAATAGAGACAAGTAACGAAACCTGTCTCTATAATTTTTTTTGCTTAACAATTAATCTATCAATTTTTTCAAACTATTTACAATTCCTTCTGCATCAAGTCCTAGCATTTTATAAAGTTCTTCGGGTGTGCCATGTTCGACAAAAGTATCTGGAATTCCGAGACGTTTTACATTTACATGGTATCCATTGTCCGACATAAATTCTAACACTGCACTTCCAAATCCACCTTGAATTACACCATCTTCTATGGTGACAATTTGCTTGTATTTTTTTGCAATTTCGTGTAACATCACTTCGTCTAACGGTTTTAAGAAACGCAAATCGTAGTGTGCAATAGAAATTTTAAGCTCTTTTTCAATCAATTCAATGGCTTTTTGAGCAGCATTTGCTATGGTGCCAATGGTGAGAATGGCCAAATCTTTTCCTTCTTTTAAACATTCACCTTTACCTATTGGAAGTACTTTCATGGTTTGTTTCCAATCAACAATAAAACCTTTTCCACGAGGGTAACGAATTACAAAAGGTCCCATATTGGGTTGTTGAGCTGTGAACATTAAATGTCGCAATTCAATTTCATTCCGAGGTGCTGAAATTGTGAGATTTGGAATGCAGCGCATATAAGCCAAATCAAATTGACCTTGATGGGTTGCGCCATCCGAACCAACAATTCCTGCTCTGTCAAGACAAAAAACGACATTTAGTTCTTGCAAAGCCACATCGTGTATTACATTGTCGTAGGCCCTTTGCATAAACGAAGAATAAATATTGCAAAAAGGCATCATGCCATCTTTTGCTAATCCTGCTGAAAAAGTAACAGCATGACTTTCGGCAATTCCAACATCAAAAACGCGCTTAGGAAAATCACGTTGCATAATATTCATGCAACAACCGGAAGGCATGGCAGGAGTAATAGCAACAATTTTATCATTTAGATGTGCTAACTCCAATAAAGTTTCACCAAAAACATCTTGAAACAAAGCCGGAGACGGTATAGTCGAATCAGGATTTTTAATTTGTCCGGTTTCTACATCAAATTTTCCGGGAGCATGCCAACCTGTATCCGATTTTTCGGCAGGTTCGTAACCCTTTCCTTTTTTAGTAATGCAATGTAGCACTTTTGGACCTTTGAAATTTTTAATGTCCTCTAATATTCTTACCAATCCTTCTACATCATGTCCGTCAACAGGACCAAAATATCGAATATTAAGTCCCTCGAAAATATTGGTTTGTTTGGTAAGTGTAGCTTTTATGCTGTTATTGAATTGAATAATGCGTTTTTTCTTAGCATCGTTTATAATATTCCATTTCTGCAATATACTTGAAGCCTTAAATCTTATTTTGTTGTAAGTTCTGGAGGTTGTTATATCAACAAGATATTGAGTAAAGCCGCCCTGAATGGGGTCGATGGCCATCTGATTGTCGTTCAGAATAATCAACATATTGTTATTTACCATCGAAACATTATTCAATCCTTCGAAAGCCAAACCACCTGTCATAGCACCATCACCAATGATTGCAACCACCTGTCTGTCCATTTCTCCATTTTGAACAGCAGCTACCGCCATACCTAATCCTGCAGAAATTGCCGTAGACGAATGTCCAACTCCAAAGGCATCATATTCGCTCTCTTTTGGACTTGGAAACCCACATAATCCTTTAAATTGTCTATTTGTATGAAACTGATCTCTGCGTCCTGTAAGTATTTTATGACCATAAGCTTGATGGCCTACATCCCATACAAGGCGGTCGTAAGGTGCATTAAATACGTAATGAAGTGCTACTGTAAGCTCAACCACACCTAAATTGGAGCCTAAATGTCCGGGGTTTTGTGATACTTCATCTATTATAAACTGTCTAAGCTCACCACAAACTTTAACCAGGTCTTTCTTGTTAACTGCTTTTAAATCAATTGGTGAGTTAATTTTGTTTATATATTGATATGTTCTTTTTTCCATGTTGTAATTGAAAGTGCCTGCAAAAATAATATAAATTTTGACTTATTCAGTGTTTTGGCAACTTTAATATTATATCTAAATGAGTTTTTTCTATCTAACAATTTTCAACCATTTATGGCACAAGAATTTCAAAATAATATTATTTTTCATAATTTAGCCCTAAATTCTATCAATTTGAATAAAAAAGTCTTTTTTTTCTACCAAACTATTTGTTGAATCAAAATCTTGACTTATCTTTGCAGTCAAATTAAAAAAAATGATTTCTCAACATAACAATATTATCCTCGTGCTCGTCGTGCTTCTTTTGGTCAAAAATCAGAAGTGAGGATGGTTACGTATAATATTGTATGTGAAATATACAAAAAACCTTTCTCACCATAACTGAGAAAGGTTTTTTTTATTACCCTTAGCCTCTGTCAGTGTACGGACAGGCTCTAAAGGAAAAAATGAAATAATAATTAATAAAAGTCCCTTTATGGGCCATTATATTATGAAACAAGAACTACGTAGTTTAACCAGTACCGGAGGCCGCAGAATGGCCGGAGCTCGTTCACTTTGGAAGGCAAATGGGATGACAGATAAACAAATGGGCAAACCAATTATAGCAATTGTGAACTCGTTTACGCAATTCGTTCCGGGACATGTTCATTTACACGAAATTGGTCAGAAAGTAAAAGCTGAAATTGAAAAAATGGGCTGCTTTGCTGCTGAATTTAACACCATTGCCATCGATGATGGAATTGCCATGGGGCATGATGGGATGCTTTATTCATTGCCATCACGCGATTTAATTGCTGATAGTGTTGAATATATGGTAAATGCTCATAAGGCAGATGCTATGGTTTGTATCAGCAATTGCGATAAAATTACGCCAGGTATGCTTATGGCTGCCATGCGATTGAATATTCCTTGTGTTTTTGTTTCGGGTGGCCCAATGGAAGCGGGCGAACTGGATGGAAAACATCTCGATTTGGTAGACGCTATGGTTCAATCGGCTGACGAAAGTGTGTCCGACGAGCAAGTGAAGAAAATTGAAAATGCTGCTTGTCCTACTTGTGGTTCATGTTCAGGAATGTTTACTGCAAACTCCATGAACTGTTTGAATGAAGCTATTGGTTTGGCATTGCCCGGAAATGGAACAATTGTTGCAACTCACGCTAACCGCACTCAACTTTTTGTGGATGCCGCAAAATTGATTGTCGAAAATGCTAACAAATATTATTTTGAAGGTGATGATTCTGTTTTACCACGTTCTATCGCCACACGTGAAGCTTTTCTTAACGCAATGACCCTGGATATTGCCATGGGAGGATCTACTAATACAGTTTTACATATTTTGGCCATTGCCCACGAAGCGGAAGTTGAACTGACAATGGACGACATGGATAAACTTTCTCGTGTTACTCCTTGTTTATGTAAAGTAGCACCAAATTCTCAAAAATATCATATTCAGGATGTAAATCGTGCAGGTGGAATTTTGGGTATTCTGGCTGAATTAAGCAAAGGTGGTTTGGTCAACAAATCGGTTTATCGTGTTGATGGATTAACTTTAGGACAAGCTATCGAACAATTTGACATTACGGCATCTACTGTAACTGCCAAAGCAATTGATATTTACAAGAGTGCGCCAGCTCACCGTTTTAATTTGGTGATGGGTTCGCAAAGTGTTCAATATCCTGAGTTGGATGGCGATCGAGTCAATGGTTGTATTCGCAGTGTGGAAAGTGCTTACACCAAAGATGGTGGATTAGGCATTTTGAAAGGAAACATTGCACAGGATGGATGCGTTATAAAAACTGCCGGAGTTGACGAAAGTATTTGGAAGTTCAGCGGACCTGCCAAAGTTTTCACTTCTCAGGATAGTGCATGTACAGGAATTCTGAGCGGAAAAGTGGTTGCAGGCGATGTGGTTGTGATAACCCACGAAGGTCCAAAAGGTGGTCCGGGAATGCAGGAAATGCTTTATCCAACATCTTATATTAAATCGAAACATCTTGGTAAAGAGTGTGCATTAATAACAGATGGTCGTTTTTCTGGTGGAACTTCTGGTTTATCCATAGGTCATGTTTCTCCCGAAGCAGCATCCGGTGGCAATATTGGATTATTAATTGATGGTGATATTATTGAAATTGATATTCCAAACCGCACAATTAATGTGAAACTAAGTGAGGAAGAATTGTTGAAACGTCGCGAAGCTGAATTAGCCCGTGGTAAAGATGCATTCAAACCTAAAGATAGAAATCGAATCGTTTCCAAAGCATTACGTGCTTATGCTAGTATGGTAAGTTCGGCTGATAAGGGTGCTGTTAGAATGATAGATTGACCCCCAACCCCCTAAAGGGGGCTTTTTGGTGGGTTTGTGTTTTGAGAATTTTGTGATTAATGAATAACATATAAATTTCACTCTTAAAGTCCCCTTTAGGGGATTTGGGGGTAGTTTAAAATTATGGGAAACAATAAAATAACAGGCGCTCATGCTTTTATGCAGGCGCTTTTAGAAGAAGGTGTTGATACCATTTTTGGGTATCCTGGCGGAGCGATAATGCCCGTTTTTGATGCACTTTACGATTATGATAAACATATAAATCATATACTTACCCGCCACGAACAAGGTGCAACTCATGCTGCACAAGGCTATGCACGTGTTTCGGGAAAAGTTGGAGTTGCACTGGTGACTTCCGGACCCGCTGCAACAAATGCCGTTACGGGAATTGCCGATGCAATGCTCGACAGTACCCCAATGATAGTTATTACCGGTCAGGTTGGTGCTGCTTTACTTGGAACTGATGCATTTCAGGAAATTGACGTTGTAGGCATCACCCAACCAATTACTAAATGGGCTTATCAGATTCGCCGACCAGAAGATATTGCCTGGGCAGTGGCTCGTGCCTTTTACATTGCCCGAAGTGGTCGTCCCGGACCGGTTGTGTTGGATTTTGCCAAAAATGCACAGATTCAGGAAGTTGAATTCGAGTATAAACCATGTACATTTATTCGCAGTTATTTGCCAATTCCAGAAGTTCAACCTTCGCAAATTGATGCCGCTGCAGAGTTAATTAATAATGCCAAAAAACCATTTGCATTGGTTGGTCAGGGTGTTATTTTGGGAAATGCAGAAAAAGAATTGCTTGAATTTCTTGAAAAAGCGGATATTCCAGCTGCATGGACACTGTTGGGGTCTTCTGCTATGCCAACTGACTTTCCTTTGAATAAAGGTTTTTTGGGAATGCACGGAAATGTTGCTCCAAATAAAAAAACCAACGAATGCGATGTATTGATTGCCATCGGAATGCGTTTCGACGACCGGGTTACAGGCGATTTAAATACTTATGCCAAACAGGCAAAAATCATACATTTAGATATTGATGCAGCTGAAATTGGTAAAAACGTGAAACCTGATGCACCAGTTTTAGGTACAACTAAAGAAACATTACCAGCAATAACTGCTAAGTTAAATCCTGCAAAACACACTGAGTGGATTGAATCATTCAAAGAATTTGAAACACTTGAGTTTGAAAAAGTTATTCAACGCGAAGTTCACCCTGAGTCGGGTGAAATAACTATGGGTGAAGTAATTCACAAAATTTCTCATGCAACTAATAACGAAGCTATTTTGGTAACTGATGTAGGTCAAAACCAAATGATGGCTGCACGATATTTTAATTACACCAAAACTCGCAGTATGGTTACTTCGGGTGGATTGGGAACGATGGGATTTGGAATTCCGGCTGCCATGGGAGCTAAAATGGGCGCTCCGGAACGTACTGTTTGTATGTTTGCAGGCGATGGTGGTTTCCAGATGACCATTCAGGAACTCGGAACAATTATGCAGGAACAGATTGGCGTGAAAATGATTATTCTGAACAATCATTTCCTTGGTATGGTACGTCAGTGGCAAGAAATGTTTTTTGAAGAGCGTTATTCGTTTACAGAGATGCAAAATCCAGATTTTATTGCCATTGCCAAAGCTTATCGTATTGATGGAATTGAAGTTCATAAACGTGAAGAGTTGGATGCGGCAATTGCCGATATGTTGAAAGACGACAAACCATATTTACTGGTTGTAAATGTAGAGAAGAAAGGTATGGTATATCCAATGATGCCTGCCGGAGCAACTGTAACTAATGTAATATTAGAATAAATCATGGAAAATAAACTATATACCATCACCGTTTTTTCTGAAAACTCAGTAGGTTTACTGGGTCAGATAACCATAATTTTTACTCGTAGGGCTATCAATATAGAAACACTTTCTGTTTCTCCATCGGCTTTGAAGGGTATTCATAAATTTACCATTACCATTCTTACTACCGAGGATATTGTGTCGAAGGTTGTGAAGCAGATTGACAAACGAGTCGATATTCTGAAAGCATATTATAACACCGACGAAGATCTTGTTTTTCAGGAAATTGCATTATATAAAGTATCAACTAAAAAATTGCTCGGACTTGGCTCAATTGAAGATATGGTTCGCAAGTACCATGTTCGAATACTCGAAATGACTCCTGATTATGCAGTTTTGCAGAAAGCCGGACATTATGAAGAAACGCAACAAATGTTTGTAGAGCTAAGTGAATCTATTGGTGTATTACAGTTTATCCGTTCTGGCCGTGTGGCAATTACCCGCTCCAAAGTAGAACGGTTGAGTGATATGTTGGAAACTAT
>JBMOHG010000018.1:0-18729 GCA_049317965.1 Paludibacter sp. | reverse complement strand
ATCAATTTTAAATTGTCAATAATTGGTTTTGCTTCGGGTGGTAATAATAGTTTTAATGCTGCATCATTAAAAAACCCATTTTCGATGCCCAGGTTTCCTACCGCTTTTTCAATTCCAATATTTAATGAGCTTTTCAACCCGCTGATATTTTCAGTATTATTGATAGGGATGGCGCTGTTTTGACTTGTAGAATATTGATTTACAACTTGTAACAATTCAGTACAAGAAAAAAATGAAAAGCATATTATAAAAGAAAATATCGTTTTAATCATTTTGTTTTGGAAGTAAGTTGAATAATTGAGTAACAAAAGTAGACTTTTTTAATCAATTTGATTCTATTAAATAATGAAAATAATCGAACAATTTCATTATTTACGTGTTAATACTGATAAAAAACAGAATAAACGATTAAAAAAAATAGAGTTAAAATGAGTAAAATTGAAAAAATTGTAGCCCGCGAAATTCTTGACTCGCGTGGAAATCCTACTGTAGAAGTAGATGTATATTTAGAATCAGGCGTTATAGGTCGTGCTGCTGTTCCATCAGGAGCATCTACCGGCGAAAATGAAGCCATTGAATTACGTGATGGTGACAAAGGTCGATATTTAGGCAAAGGTGTGCAAAAAGCAGTTGCCAATGTAAATAATGTTATTGCACCCGCTTTAATTGGAATAAGCACATTACAACAACGCGCTATTGATAAGTTAATGATACAACTTGATGGAACAAAAACAAAATCTAAATTAGGTGCTAATGCCATATTAGGAGTTTCATTGGCAGTTGCCAGGGCTGCTGCTTCTTATTTGGATATGCCTCTGTATCGTTATATTGGTGGAACTAATGCTTTTGTTTTACCAGTTCCGATGATGAATATTATCAATGGTGGTTCACATTCTGATGCTCCAATTGCATTTCAGGAATTTATGATTCGGCCGGTTGGTGCTACTTCATTTAAAGAAGGTTTGCGCATGGGTGCAGAAGTATTTCACTCGCTGAAAAAAGTACTTCACGATCGTAATTTGAGTACTGCTGTTGGAGATGAGGGTGGTTTTGCTCCTGCATTAAATGGAACTGAAGATGCTTTAGAGTCAATTATTATTGCTATTGAAAAGGCTGGATATAAAGCAGGAAAAGATGTTACAATTGGTTTGGATTGTGCAGCCTCTGAATTTTTCAAAGATGGTATTTACGACTATTCAAAATTTGAAGGACCAAACGGTGCAAAACGTAATTCGGCACAACAAGTTGAATTTTTGGCGGGATTGGTTGCTAATTACCCAATTGATTCTATCGAAGATGGTATGAACGAAAGTGACTGGGACGGTTGGAAATTGTTGACTGAAAAATTGGGAGATAAAGTTCAATTAGTTGGTGATGATTTGTTTGTTACAAATGTTGAATACCTGAAAAAAGGAATAGATCTGGGTTGTGCTAACTCTATTTTGATAAAGGTAAATCAAATTGGTACTTTATCAGAAACGTTGGATGCAATTGAAATGGCTCATCGTGCCGGTTATACTTCTGTTACGTCTCATCGTTCGGGTGAAACCGAAGATGCTACCATTGCCGATATAGCAGTAGCAACAAACTCAGGGCAAATCAAAACAGGTTCATTGAGTCGTTCCGACCGCATGGCAAAATATAATCAATTGCTACGTATTGAAGAAGAATTGGGCGATTTAGCTGTTTATGGATTTAAAAAATAATTGATTTTTTATTAATGAAATATTGTCAGAAATTCATTAAACTGAC
Source organism: Paludibacter sp. (assembly GCA_049317965.1). Lineage (GTDB taxonomy): Bacteria > Bacteroidota > Bacteroidia > Bacteroidales > Paludibacteraceae > Paludibacter. The sequence goes on along the minus strand of JBMOHG010000018.1, from coordinate 16,977 downwards.
AAATTTTCAAATATATTTAAAAGCTACCTGTCAAAATGGTAGCTTTTTTTTTGTGTCTGACATTGCGTTTTTTTACATTTTATTCATTCGTAGTTAATACGCGTTAAGCTGTTAAATCAATTCGTTAATTTAACTCAAAAGTGTTATTTGTATTGAATTATAGGTATAAGTTTTGATTAATTTCGCGTTATAAATAGACAAATATATCGAGTAACGTTAATAATTAATGTTTAATTAGTAATTTAATCAATTATTTAAAAAATGAAAAATATGAATGATTTAAAAAGAATGAAGATGCTCGGCTTTTTTGGATTAGTCGTAGCAGTAAGTGTGGCAACAAACTTAACAACAAGTTACGTTACCAACAAATCTGATGGTTTTAAAGGTCAGGGAAGTAAAATTCCTACATCTTACGCAAAATTTGAAAGAGCAACAAATGCAATGGAAACCGATTTTACGGTTGCTGCAGAACTTTCTATTCATGCAGTGGTTCATGTGAAAACAAAAACTCCAATGCGAGTTCAACAATTTGGGGGTTTTCAAAACGATCCTTTTTTTGATTATTTCTTTGGACGGCCACAGCAACCCACTCAACCAAAAGAAGCTCCTATGCAAGAAGGTGTTGGATCGGGTGTAATTATTTCGACAGATGGTTATATTGTCACCAATAATCATGTTGTTGACAAATCGGCCGAAATAGAAGTAACTTTGAACGACAAACGTAGCTTCAAAGCTAAGCTTATTGGTAATGATCCGAATACCGACTTGGCTCTATTAAAAATTGAGGCTGAGAATTTACCAGTGATTCTATTTGGAAATTCCGACTCTTTAAAAGTAGGTGAATGGGTGCTGGCTGTAGGAAATCCATTCAATCTTAACTCAACTGTAACTGCTGGTATTGTTAGTGCGAAAGCACGAAACATAAATATAATAAATTCTCAAATGAAAATTGAGTCGTTTATTCAAACTGATGCAGCAGTTAATCCCGGAAATAGTGGTGGTGCATTGGTAAATACAAAGGGCGAATTAGTTGGTATAAACACTGCTATTGCTTCTCAAACAGGCTCTTATGCAGGATATGCTTTTGCAATTCCTGTTAGTATAGTCGAAAAAATAGTAGGTGATTTACGTCAATATGGAGTTGTACAAAGGGCAGTGTTGGGTATAAAACTGGCACCGGCAATAGATGATAAATTGGCAAAAGAGAAAAAATTAAAAACGCTGGATGGTGCTTATGTTGAAGAAGTTGGCGAAAATAGTGCTGCTAAAAAAGCGGGTGTAAAAGTGGGTGATATAATTAATAATGTAAATGGAAATCCTGTCAAATCTGTTACGGAATTGCAAGAACAAATTGGACGATATCGCCCCGGTGATAAAATCACAATTACCGTGGTAAGAGGTGATTCGGAAGAAAAAATTAGTGTTGAACTCAAAAATCCACAGGGAAATACTAATGTTGTAACAACTCAAAACAGTACTGAAATTTTGGGAGCAACATTTAAAGAAATAAATGAGAAGACAAAAAATCAATTAAGATTGGAAATTGGGATAGAAATTAAGTCATTGACTAAAGGTAAATTAGCTGATGCAGGTATTAAGCCTGGATTTATTATTTTGAAAATAAATAATCAAGCCGTACGATCAGCAGAAGATGTACAAACTATTTTTGATGCTGTTATGAATAATGGTGATAGTAATGATAAAGCTCTGTATATTGCGGGCGTATATCCAAATGGAAAAGTGACTTATTACGCAGTAAGTTTAGTTGAATAAAATTGTTCGGTTAACTGTAAAGTCCCTTATAACAAAAAGTTATAAGGGACTTTTTTTATCCATGATTATAGTATTTAACGTTTGAATGTTTATTAATCATTAGGAGAATAGGTGTAAATTCTATTAAATTATTACACAATCCATAAATTTCAAAAAATCATTCACAATCAGGTATAATTGAGCACGTGAAAGATGAATTACACAAAGTAAGTTCATTTTGGTATAACTTTGAAAAATGTATTGTAATCTACATAAATATGTAAAATATATTAATAAATTGCATTGTTTGTGGTATTCTGGTCTAGTTTAGTTAAATTTGTGGATTATTAAAATATTCAAAAAAGCGACTGTTCTTTTGATTTAAACTCTTCGATAATTTTGTGTAAATCTCCAACAATATATTTTATTTTGAAAAAAAAAATACTGAGAATATTTTTTTTTCTACTTCTTTCTTTTCAAGTTTTCAATACTCCTTTAAAAGCACAACAAAGTGTAACTACAAAATCTGATAGCACTGGCTTAGTGGTTTTTGATATTTTGGCTCCCATCATCGAATCCAAACATCATATTCAGCTTTATTATAAATCAGAATGGTTTGTAAATAAACGGTTTAGATCAACCATTGCTGACCTAAAGTTAGATGATTGTCTAACAATTGTGAAGCGAATTTCTGAATTGAATTGTATTGCAATTGACTCGACTACATACGTATTTGTACCTGTCGAGATTCGTAATTACTCAAATAAATTAAATAGCAAAGGTGTTCTCCAAATTGGTGAAACAAGCGAAAATGGTAATTTTACAAAAGCTACACTTTCCGGAAAAATATTAAATGCTCAAACCGGAAAACCATTGATAGGGGCAAGAATATATATTGACCAACTTAAAAAATCAACTTCTACTGACCGAGGTGGTAATTATACAATTACAATTCCATTGGGTGAATATGATTTAAGTCTTAATTATCCAGGTTTTGAACAAAATAACAGAACTATTAAGGTCAGTGGAAATGGAATTGTTGATTTTGAATTAACTGAAAAATCTATCATGCTCAAGGAAGTTGTAGTGACCGATAAAGCACTCGACCTCAATGTGATTAGAACGCAAATGAGTTCAATCAGACTCAATGTGAAGACAATAAAAGAGTTACCTATGTTTTTGGGTGAGAAAGATATTATCAAAAGTATATCTTTACTTCCCGGCGTGCAATCTACAGGTGAGTTTGGAACTGGTTTTTTTGTACGGGGTGGGAGTGCAGATCAAAATTTGATTCTGGTAGAAGATGTTCCTTTGTTTAATTCATCTCACATGTTCGGTCTTATTTCGGTAATCAATCCGGATGGCGTAAATAATGTTACGTTTCTAAAAGCAGGAATTCCCGCAAAATATGGCGAAAGAGCATCTTCTGTTATGGACATTCGTTTGGGTAGTAATCCCGAAAAACTATCCGGCAAGGGTGGAATTGGACTTATGAATACAAGATTGAGTATGGAAGTTCCACTTTTTGAGAAGAAAGCTAGTTTGCTTATTGGCGGTCGCAGTTCATATTCTAACTGGCTTTTACATGCAATGCCCGACATCGAATTACGGAATAGTTCAGCCAATTTTTTTGATATAAATGGCTTGTTTACAATGAAATTTAATCCGAAAAATAGTTTAATTCTTTTTGGCTATTATAGTAATGACAAATTCAGTTTTACCAAAACTTCACCTTATCATTATGATAATGCGTTGGTTTCGTTACGATATTCACATACATTTAATGCCAAGCTTTATTCTTCATTATTAGTGGGTTATAGTCGTTATCGTAACGATATTGTAGATTCGGATACATTGAAACCAAAGGCAGCATTTATAATAAATTCTTCCATTGATTATAATAATGCAAAATTCAACTTTAATTGGCTTCCAAATGAAAAACACGCTATAGAATTTGGCGTAAACTCAATTTTATACCAACTTCAACCCGGAAAAATGTCGGCTTTTGGCTCTATCTCTGAAGTGGTACAAAAATCGACGCAACAAGAGAAGGGACTTGAAATGGCTGCATATATTAGTGACAATATTAATTTTTCACCTACCTTTAGCACTGAAATTGGTTTACGATTCAATAATTATGCAAATCTGGGACCAGGAAACGTTTTCACTTTCAAAGAAAATTCCGCACGTGCACCTGAAAATATTATTGATACATTAAGTTATTCCAACAATCAGGTAATAAAATGGTATTCGGGCTTAGAACCAAGACTATCAATGCGTTATTCAATAGATTATTTGAGTTCGTTGAAATTTAGCTATAATCGAATTAGTCAGTTCATTAATCTAATTTCCAACACTTCTGTAATGGCTCCAACAGATGTGTACAAATTAAGTAATCCAAATGTTGAACCCTTGATTTGTAATCAGTTTGCCTTGGGTTATTTTAGAAATTTCGATAAAAATGCTTATGAAACATCTGTTGAAATTTACTATAAAAAATTAGATAACATTCTCGAATACAGAGATGGAGCTTCAATTTTACTGAATAATTCACTTGAAACCGATTTAAGGAAAGCATCGGGTTATAATTATGGAGTGGAATTTTATGTAAAAAAGAATACCGGCAGACTTACTGGTTGGGCTAGTTATACCTATTCGCGATCGATGCGACATACCACAAGTGAATTTGAAACTGATCAGATAAATGGTAATAATTATTTTCCATCTTCTTTTGATAAACCTCATAACATTGTGATTATGGGCAATTATCATTTAACCAGAAGATGGTGGTTTTCAGCAACTTTTACATATAATACCGGAAAACCGGTTACACTTCCCGAATTAAAATATGGTTTTGGCGACCGACAGTATATTTATTATTCTGAGCGAAACAAATATCGTTTACCCGACTTTCACCGATTAGATATTGCTATCACTCTCGACGAATCGCTTAAACTAAAACAAAAATGGAAAGGTAGTTGGACACTTTCGGTACTCAATCTTTATGGTCAAAAAAATCCATATTCTGTTTTTTATAAATCATCTTCACAATTGGAATCTGGTTTCTCAAATTCGTTTAACCTTTACAATCTATTTATAATTGCGAAACCAATACCGACCATAACTTACAATTTTACGTTCTAAAGATGCTATATATGAGAAACTTAAAATATATTGGTCTGCTATTAATACTGATGTTTTCATTTATTCGTTGCACCGAAATTTATTCGCCAGAGATTAATTCAGAAAAGAAAGTGTTGGTAGTAGAAGGATTAATTACGAACGGAAGCGGACCTTTTTCGGTGAAGCTAACTGAAGCAATGTCGTATTCAAATACCCCGGTATTGTATTCAAAGCAGGTGTTGGCAGCAAAATTAAGGGTTATCGATAGTCAAAATCGTATTTATAAACTTATTGATAACGGAAGCGGTGTTTATACGTTGCCATCTACTTTTAAATCTGAAATTGGAAACTCTTACAAGTTAAGTATTGAGACAAAAGATGGTTATTTCTACGAATCGAGTATCGAAAAGCTTTTGCCTCCTATGACAATTGACAGTATTAAGGGCGTTTTTGCCACTAGTAATTACATTGATATAAATAATAATACCAGAACTGTGAATGGTGCAGATTTGAGAGTTGATTTGTTTAAATCTGTTTCAAGTTCAGCACCAGCACCTTACTGTAGGTTCAAATCAGACATTACGTTACAATATTCTTTTACATATAATTTACCCGATACCACCGATTGGCATTACTTCTGTTTTGGATGGGAAAATTATTTACTCAATTCTAATGAAAATATCACTGAATTAAAATCTGCAACTGCGAATCCAACAATAATTAATCATTCACTCGGCTATGTACCAGCTGGTTCAATAAGTTATGGTTTAAATACGCCAGAGAATGCAACATTGATGTATTATTTACGGATTAGTCAATATACAATTAATAAAGATGCTTATGATTTTTATAGCGAAGCAAAGAATCAATTGGCAGCAAATGGGAAAATATTTGACCCGGTAACTTCTCAACTTATTGGAAACATGAGGTGTATAAATAATCCGGCAAAAATTGTACTTGGATTATTCGAAGTTTCATCAGTCTCAACTTCTGCATATCTTGTTGATATTGTTTCTGTTGCTCAAAAAGTCTATTTATCTAAAGCACAAATAAATATTTTCCCCAATTCAGGATCATATCGCTATCGGGTTTGGGATGCGGATCAAAGCAGGCAACCTAAAACAGATGAATATGTTGAAATTCCATTTCCAGTTTGGTGGTCACATAATCAAAAGTAAATATTAGAAAATAATGTTACATAAAAAAATATATTATATACTTGTTCTACAGTTTGTTGTGTGTATGTGTGGTGCAATGCAACTGCGTGCTGCCGATGTACGAGAAATTGCATTCTTACATACCGACAGGAACGTTTATATTGCTGGAGAAACAGCATTTTATAAACTATATGTACTTGATTCAAGCACCAAAAAAGGATCAATTTCAAGCAAAATTGGTTATATATTGATGCGTGCTTCAAATTCAAATATTGTACTGAAAATAAGGGTCTCATTGAATGCTGGGTTAGCCAATGGAAATATATTATTACCTGATACATTAACTTCGGGCACATATCAAATAGTGGCATTTACAAATGGAATGAAAAATTTTGCTGAGAAAGATTATTTTTATAAGGAAATTATAATTGCAAACAGATTTGATAAAGACTTAAATTTTAAAATCCAAAATCAAACCAAAAATACTTTTCCGACATCACAACTCTTGGATACGATATCTAGCTTAAATGTTGAAAAACAGGTATATAGTTCTCGCGAAAAAGTAATTGTTAGTTTAGAAAAAACCAAAATAAAAGCAAATGTTTCGGTTTCGGTGTATGAAATACCAACGATACAAATACCTGAAAAAACATTTGTTGAAACCTTGAATGGATTGTCGGATATTTCTAATGAAATGCCAAAAAACAATTATCTGCCCGAAACTCGAAGTAAAATAATTAGAGGGAGGGTAATAGATGATACGACTAAAAAGCCAATTTCTGGAGCAACTATATTATTATCGTGCCCCGACACTATTGCTAACTTACAATACTCAATTACAAAACCAGATGGAACATTTGAATTGCTATTAAATAATTATTATGATGGTAAAGACTTGTTTTTTACAATAAAAGATAAACCTGCAAATCAACTCTGGAAAATTGAAATTGAAGACAAATTCTCACTTTCAGAAAAGTGGAATCCTGCATTGACATTAGAAAATACTCAGATAAAAGCATTTATTGCAAAAAGTAAAAACATAGTTTATATAAATAAATCATATCGCCTAAATGATGCTGAAAATGTGAGTATTAGGTCAATTAGCAAATCAATTTGTCCACAGCTCTACAACTGTTCTGTTCATTCTGTATTTCCTTCGGACTTTGTTTCCCTTAAAGATTTTCCGGAAATAGTAGTTGAATTATTACCTTTGGTACGCATGTATAAGCGAAATAATAAATATGTTGCAAGGGTAATAAATGCATCTATTTCATCTCCTTTTCATCAAGATCCGGCAATTTTTCTGGATGGCGTATTTCTTGACGATATCAATAAAATTATTGGACTTGAATCGGATATGATTTCAAAAATTGATGTTTTTGGAGCCGAAAGAGTATTTGGAAATCTTGTTTTTCAGGGAGTTATTTCAATAATCACTAAGTCGAACGAAATTTTAAAAACAAAGCCGGCTTATCACAGTTTACGTATTAAAAATGACATAAATAATGAAAGCTCTAATATTGTTAACGTTACTCCAAATGCCATTCTTAACAATAATACGCCTTTTATTAAGCAATTGTTATACTGGAATCCCAATTTATTAATAGATGAAACCAACAATGCTCATTTTGAATTTTACACTTCGGATAACAAAGGAAATTTTTTAATTAAAGTAGAAGGAATTGGTGAAGATGGAACTCCAATCAGTCAATCGGCTAATTTTCAGGTAAACAACAATCTTAAATAAGTTCAAAAATGAAATACTATATATTAATAATATTATTGTTGATTTGCAAAAATGTCGATGCTCAAACAATAAATATGACAGAAGTCGATTCCATTTTTTCAACTAATCTGACTGGTGAAACTTATGTAGAATTTAGAGGATATAATGGTAGTCAGTATTATAATTCCGAATGGATTGAAAGCGATATTTTACTTCCAACAGGTGAAAAACTTTACAATAAAAAGCTCAAATACAATGGTTTGTTGGACGAAGTAATTTGGCTAAATACTTCCATTCCCGGTTTGTTCCAAGTCGACAAAGAATTTATTTGTGATTTTTGGCTTAAAAAAGTCAAAGATAGACCGATTCATTTTAAACGGATAAATGTGAATGATACAATAAAAAATCACAAATCAGATATATTTGCCGAAGTAATTGTTGAAGGGAATGTTTCATTTTATATTCATCGTCAGATTAGTGTAGTTGATGTTCAGTCAATTATGCGCGATAATAAACTTTACCCATATAAAACGATTGCACCTACGCCAATTTATTATATTAAATTACCAACGAACAAATACGCGAAATTATCTAAACTTGGTAGAATTTCATTTCAGAAAGTTTTTCCAGATCAGAAAAAAATGATCCGAAAATTAATACGAGAGAATCATCTGGATATGAGAACCGAAAACGGACTAAAGGAGATGATTGAATTGATGAACAGTGGTTTGGATGATTAACGGGATATGTGAATTCTGGGATGGGTGAATTCCAATTCGCCCAAAATTAAATATATCATTGCTAACATTAGCTTTCTTTGAAAATAAAAACCAAATATCATGGAGAAAAAGGAATTTTATAGGCAAGCTTTACCACATTTTCAGCAAACAGGGCAAGCCTATTTTGTAACTTGGTGTTTGAAAGACGCAGTACCGCCAAAAGCATTAGTAGTTTATACACGTCAACTTAATGAACTTAAATCAAGCATTGAAATATCTAAAAGAAATAATATATCTGAAAAGATGATCAGTGATTTGAAATTCACATTCTATATTGCTCGTAAGAAATATATGAAAGCTTATGACGATTTGTTGCACCTTCAAACAAAATTTATTGTCAATTTATCAAATGATGAAAACACAAAGATAGTACTTAAAAGTCTTTGTTTTTGGGAAGGTAAACGGATACAAAATTATGCTATTTGTGTTATGTCAAACCATGTTCACTGGGTTTTTAGAGTGCTTGAAAATGATGAAAACGGTGACCCAATCTATTTGCAAGATATTCTACAATCGGTAAAACGGTTTTCTGCCAATAAAATAAACAAACTTGAAAATCTCAGTGGAACGCTTTGGCAAGGTGAAAGTTATGATACTACAATCTGTGATGAATTACACCTCCACAATGCTATAAATTACACTTTAAATAACCCTGTTTCTGCAGGACTAGTAAAAAATTGGTGGGAATGGAAAGGAACGATGTACTTTGAGAATTAAAAAATGGGTGAAATGATTACCATATTTTTCAGATTTGCACCCGATTTACTATATTGGGAGTAGAATTTCACCTGAATAGTTTGAACAGGGCAATTAAAAATCACCCATCCCGTGTTAAACCTGATTATTTCTATTTTTTCGAGTATCGAGAATTGTAGGATGGGGGAATTTCGGGATGGTGGAATTCCAATCCCCCATAAAAAAACAATAAACGGACAACCTTGTATAAAGCTGAGTCCGTTTTTATTCTAAAATGGCTACCTTTGCAGTCGAATTTTAAGTGAAAGTAAAAAATGAAAATAGTAATTGTAGGTCTTGGAGGTGTTGGTGGTTATTATGGTGGGTTATTAGCTAAGAAATATGCTGATAATCCGGAAATAGAAGTGTATTTTGTGGCTCGTGGTGCACATCTTAAGAAAATACAGGAAGATGGTTTGACTTTGATTACTGAAACCGGAATTTTTCGGGTACATCCGACTTTGGCCACCGATAATGTTGCTGAAATTGGTACCGCTGATTATATTATCATGACTCCCAAAAGTTATGATTTGGATGCAACTGTTTCACAAATTAAGCCAATCGTAGGGAAGAACACCGTTATTTTACCTTTACTCAATGGAATTGATAATTCGTCAAGAATTCGTTCATTATTGCCTGAAACAGAGGTTTGGAATGGATGTGTTTATATTGTTGCACGACTCAATGAACCCGGTGTGGTGGAAAGTTCGGGAGGTGTACACCGTTTCAATTTTGGATATGAATTAAAACAATCTAACCAAAGATTATCATTCTTTGAAAAGGTTTTGAAAGATGCGGGTATCGATGCCACTTTTCATGAAGATATTTTACATACAATCTGGACCAAATTTTTCTTTATTTCGTCAACAGCTTCTTTAACATCATATTTTGATGTTAGTTTCAGAGATTTATTGACTGATGATTTTAGAAAGAAAACGTTGGTTGATTTATTAGAAGAATTATTGTTGATAGCCAACGCTGAAGGTGCTGATATTGACAGAAAAGTGATTGAAAAGGTCATTCATCAACTCGAAAAACTACCAAATGATACAACTTCATCCATGCATAGTGATTTTCGCGCAAGTAAAAGCACAGAATTACATACACTTACGGGAATTGTTGTAGAGCTAGGCCAAAAACACAAAATTGCTACTCCTACTTACAATAAGGTTTTTATTGAATTGACAAAAAGAATGAAAGTCTGATAAATTTTTATTTACGATTTCAAATTCCTACAAATGTTTTGCAACAATAGGGGTTTTCAGAACAAATGAATTCTGATTGTATTCGAAGTTTGCATCCGAAACTACGTTGAAAGTTATTTTTGCTTCATTACTCACTTTTCTGGCTATATATTGAAACGGAAAATACAATGCTGTTGATGTTCCTTTCATTAAAAATTTACCTTCCTTATAATTCGAACTTGCTAAAAAGATAGAATCCATTGAGCTGGTACTTGGTAAAATAATTTTCGAAACACTGTCTGTCGATTCAGTAATATAGAAAGCTTTTAGATGATTTGAATAGCCTGTAACATATATATTGAAGCTAATAGTATCGCCTACTTGAATGGTATCAAGTCTGAAAACTCCTGAATTATCAGTATAATAGATATTTAGAGTATCAGTTTTATTGGCAATGGGGTTCTGGACAAATCTAATTTCTGGTCTGTAATTCGATTCTGGATTCAAATTACAAGCAGAAAAAATCAATGAAATCATTATAAGTTGAAAAATAAAACGTGTTTTCATTAGGATATTATTTATTATCTGCAAAAATACAAAAAATATACCAAAACAACCTTATAAAAGCAAAAAAAATAAAAGATTTAAGAATGTATTGAAAAATTTATGATTAAATCAACTTAGAAAATGATAGTAATTTTTTCTCATATAAACCAATTTGCAATAATTATTTGGCTGGATTTATCATTTTGACAATAATTTGAGTAAATTGCACGAAAAAAAAGACAAAATTAAAATTCAAATTAAGTATCTTTGCACAAAAATTAAAACTTTATGTTCTCACTCGAAATAAAAAAATACTTACAACAAAAAAACTATAAAACATTTTTGCCTAAAGCCGTTTTCTTTGACATGGATGGAGTTTTGTTCGATTCAATGAAAAATCATTCCAGTTCTTGGGTAAAGGCTTTGCATCAGATGGGTTTACCGTTTTCGGAGCACGAAGCCTACATGAATGAAGGCAGAACCGGTGCTTCCACAATTGATGGCGTATTTATTCAAACGCACAATAGAAAAGCTACTGAAAATGAAAAGGAAACTATTTACAAACTAAAATCAAAATTTTTCGAGGCATGTCCAAAATCGGTAAAAATGCCTTATGCTATTGATTTACTAAAAAAAGTTCAAAGTCAGCTACTGGAAATTTACATTGTAACAGGTTCAGGACAAGCTACTTTACTTGATAGTTTAGAAAGTAATTTTCCAGGAATTTTTCAAAAAGAGAAAATGATAACAGCTTTCAATGTAAAGCAAGGGAAGCCACATCCTGAACCATATTTAACTGCATTAGAGAAATCTGGCCTACAACCATGGGAAGTGGTGGTAATTGAAAACGCCCCGTTGGGAGTAGAATCGGCAACTTTGGCAGGCTTATTTACTATTGCCATAAATACAGGACCGCTAAATCCCAAAGTGTTGTCTGACAGTGGAGCAAGTATAGTTTTTAACGGAATGAAAGACCTTTTTGATAATTGGAATAATTTTACAAAAACGTGGTCAACAGCTCAAAATATGTTTTGACTGAATTAAATTTAAAATTTCAACATTTCTAATATGAAAGTAATAAAATATCCACAGCGTGAAGAATGGGCGGAATTGCTTGCGCGTCCTACTTTTGATAGCACATTGTTATTCGATAAAGTTCAAAAAGTTTTGGATGATGTTCGTATCAATGGCGATAAGGCTGTTCAGAAATACACCAAAATGTATGACAATGTGACTTTGGAAAATTTTGAAGTTACAGTTGAAGAAAAGCGCGAAGCTGAAAGTATGATTTCCAATAATTTGAAACAAGCTATTGAAATGGCTCGACGAAATATTTGGAAGTTTCATATTGAGCAACAGCATGATTTGCCTGAAATTCAAACCTCCCCGGGTGTTTATTGTTGGCAAAAGGCAATAGCAATTCAAAAGATTGGATTATATGTGCCCGGAGGTACTGCACCATTATTCTCAACGGTGTTGATGCTTGGTATTCCTGCTCAAATTGCAGAATGTAAGGAAGTTGTATTGTGTACGCCACCTGATAAAAACGGAAAAATTCATCCTGCAGTTTTATATGCTGCTAAAGTGGCCGGAATACAAAGAATTTTTAAAATTGGTGGAACACAAGCCATTGCAGCTATGGCCTTTGGTACAGAAACTGTTCCTAAAGTATATAAAATTTTTGGTCCGGGAAATCAATATGTAACTGCTGCCAAACAATTGGTTTCTTTGCGTGATGTTGCTATTGATATGCCTGCCGGACCTTCGGAGGTTGAAGTAATTGCTGATGATTCAGCAGTTCCAGCTTATGTAGCAGCAGATTTATTGTCGCAAGCCGAACATGGTGTCGATAGTCAGTCTATCTTAATTACTATCTGCGAATCGATGGTTGAACAGGTTCTTGAGCAAATAGAATTACAAATAGAAGAACTTCCACGTAAAGATATTGCTCGCAAAGCATTGGAAAATAGCAAAATAATTGTTGTAAAAACACTAGAAGAAGCAGTTGAAATGACCAATGAATATGCTCCTGAACATCTGATAATTTCAACACGATATCACATGGGAGTGGCAGCAAATATTATAAATGCCGGATCGGTTTTTCTTGGAAACTATACTCCCGAAAGTGCCGGTGATTATGCTTCGGGCACAAATCATACCTTACCTACAAATGGTCATGCAAAAGCATATAATGGTGTAAATCTTGATAGTTATGTACGGAAAGTGACTTTCCAACAAATTTCTGAAGTCGGACTTACAAATTTGAGTAATGCAATAATATTAATGGCTGAAAGTGAAGAATTAATGGCACATAGCAATGCTGTTAAAATCAGATTGGCACAAGAAAGAGAATATGAAGTGATTGAAAGTAGTCACAGACGTTAATTTTTTAAGTTGACAATTAATAGTGAAAAAGTAATGGACATAGATAAATTATTGCGTAATAATATTCGATCACTGCAACCATATTCGTGTGCTCGTGATGAGTTTAAAGGTGAAGCATCAGTTTATCTGGATGCCAACGAAAATCCCTATAACGCACCTTACAATCGATATCCCGATCCATTGCAATGGCAAGTAAAAGAACAAATTTCGGTGGTAAAAAATGTTCCTTCCGAAAATATTTTCCTTGGTAATGGGAGCGATGAACCCATAGATTTGTTATTTAGGGCATTTTGCGAACCACGAATTGATAATGTAGTGGCAATAGAGCCAACTTATGGAATGTACAAAGTAAGTGCCGGAATTAACGATGTAGAATATCGAAAAGTGTTACTCGATGTAAATTTTCAATTCTCAGCCGATAAATTGTTGGATGCGTGTAGTTTGTATACAAAAATTATATGGCTTTGCTCACCGAATAATCCTACCGGAAACAGCCTGAATCAAGTTGAAATTGTAAAACTTCTCGATTTGTTTGAAGGAATTGTAGTGTTGGACGAAGCATATATTGATTTTGCGAGTGAAAAAAGTTTTACTGAAAAACTCTCTGAATATCCTAATCTTGTTATTCTTCAAACATTCTCAAAGGCTTGGGGAAGTGCTGCTATCCGACTTGGAATGGCTTTTGCTTCGGTTGAAATTATTGCTGTTCTGAACAAAATAAAATATCCTTATAACATTAATATTCTTACTCAACAACAAGCTTTATTGGCATTGAATAATGCTGGACAAGTAAAAAAATGGGTTCAAACCTTGCTAAACGAACGGGAAATATTAATCAAGAAATTAAACCAATTATCTATTGTACAGCATATTTATCCAACTGATGCCAATTTTGTCTTGGTAAAAGTGTCTGATGCCAATGGTATTTATCAAACCCTTGTAAATAAAGGAATTATTGTACGAAACCGAAATAATGTTTCGTTGTGTAATGGTTGTTTGCGAATTTCAGTTGGAACACCAGACGAAAATAAGATATTAATGGATGAATTGAGCAAGTAAAATTCTGATATATGAAATATTTCATGCTCTTAATTTCGTTATCTTTATTCGATTTATTATCAGCACAATCCTTTAAAAGCCGAACTTTAAGTAAAATTGATAAATCACCAATTGGTTATGTAAATATTGGTATATTTAACAAGAATGTTGGCACAACTTCAGATGCTAATGGCAGTTTTGAGATATTTTTGGATGATAAATACAGCAACGATTCATTAACTTTTTCATGTATCGGTTTTGATACATTTAAAATCTTAGTTTCTGATTTTAAAATGCTGAAAAACAATAATATATTTCTGACAGAACGATCATATAAACTTTCAGAAACAATTGTTTTACCTAAAAAACTTAAGAAAAAAACCTTAGGTGTAACAACAAAATCGAAGAGTATTGCTTCTGGATTCTCAGATAATATCTTAGGATATGAAATGGGCATTATGATGCCTATAAAAAAATCGGCAAAAATAAATAGTGTAAATTTAAATATTTTATATTGTAAATACGATACAATTTTTTATCGAATCAATGTGTACGAAGTTCGTGACAGAAGGAGAAAGATTTATGAAAATGTATTGTTATCTCCTGTCTATCTGACAATTCCAAAAGATAAAATTAATGGAACTTTAAGTCTCGATTTAAGTAATAAAGATATTTGGGTTTCAGGCGATTGTCTTGTAACAATTGAATGTGTAAAAAATCTTGGTAAAGGTAATTTGTATTTTTGTTCCGGAATAGGTCATAGTACTTATTTTCGGAAAACGAGTCAAGGTGAGTGGAAATCGGTTCCGATTGGTATCAGCCTAAGTGTCAATGTCGATTTGGAATATTAGATTTTTTATGAGTATATTATCAACTCTCTAATAATCATAACAACTTCATTATGAAAAAAGCAATTGTAGTTGGAGCAACATCAGGAATTGGTAAAGCACTTTCAAAATTGTTAGTAGCGAATGGTTATTTAGTAGGAATTACAGGACGACGTACGGAATTATTAGAAGAAATCAAAGCTGAAAACCCCGACAAATTTCTTATAAGCACTTTCGATACTACGAATACACTGGATATTGAAAATCATTTGAATGAACTTACAAATGATTTGGGAGGATTAGATTTGTTGGTAATAAGTTCTGGTACTGGCGATTTTAATGAAACACTTGATTTCACTATTGAAAAACGAACCATCGATACCAACGTAAGTGGATTTACTGCCATCACCGATTGGGCTATTAATTACTTTGAAAAACAAAAGTTTGGTCATTTAGTAGCCATAAGTTCTATTGCCGGACTGCGTGGTAACTGGCTTGCTCCAGCTTATTCAGCATCCAAAGCATTTCAAATAAATTACTTCGAAGGAATGCGTCAGAAGGTACATAAAATCAAATTTCCTATCTACGTTACAGATATTCGTCCCGGTTTTGTCAATACCGAAATGGCCAAAGGGGATCATCTGTTTTGGGTTGCACCGGTTGAAAAAGCCGCAAAACAAATTTTGAATGCTATAAATAAAAAACGAACTATTGTTTATGTAACTAAACGGTGGTTTTTATTGGCTATTTTGTTTAAATTAGCACCTAATTGGTTGATAAATAGAATGTAGATTATATTATTTGCTACCATTAAATTTCCTATTTTAATTTTTCAGCATATACCAACTGATAATTTGGCATTAAATCGGGATGCAAAATGGCAATAACATCAGCCAGTAAAAGATCTGGTCGAGCCACTGCACTTTCCCAAAAATCATTAGCGGTTGATGGTAATTGACGTTTATTGAAATTATAAACCTGATGGTTTTTTACAGGTTGGAATAGTGCATGTTTTGTGTCTGCAATAATTAAATCGTTGATTGATAAAAAGCTACAATTGAGCCATATATCAGAATTGGAAAAATTTTTCAATACCATTTCAAAATTCAAAGGTAAACTTCCGGTTGTAGTATCGTTCTTAAAATAATAATCAGCTCCGGCATCTGCAAATAATTGTCCCATAAAACTACTTCCACCCGGCATATACCAGGTTCCTCTGAAATTGGAGCCTGCCATAATATTCGGTTTGTTTTTTATTGATTTGGCTTTATTTTTGATCGAAAGGTATTGATTTTCAATAGTTGAAAAAATACTATCAGCTAATTTTTCTTTGTCATAAAATACACTTACAAATTTTATCCATTCTCCACGTGCCAAAAGCGATTTTTCCATCCATTCGTTATTAAATAACACCGGAATTCCAGCTTGAGATACACGCACTGCATAAGGATCATTTTGATTATAACCACTCATCATAACCGCTTCTGGCTGCAATTGCAAGGTTTTTTCAACATTAATATTAAAAGCGTTTCCCAAATCTGCTATTTCGCCTTTTACGGCTCGTTCTCTGATTTTTTCGTTATAAATCAGTTCAGGTGAACATACACCAACGATAGATTTTGTTTCATTGAGTAAACTTAAAAACTCAAAATGAGTAACTGAAGTGGCTACCAGAGTTTGAAGTGGAATAAGCACTTTAATTCCATTGGAAGGGGTTTTTGTTTT
>JBMOHG010000017.1:0-19320 GCA_049317965.1 Paludibacter sp. | reverse complement strand
TTATTCAGGGCGAAATTGAAACTCCCAAGGTAAAATACTGCATCAATACCGAAAACTGGAATAAAGCACAAACGTATTTTGAAACATTTTTTGAACTGAGAAATGACAAAGTAAGCTGCTGTTCTGCCCCCTAACCCCCTAAAGGGGGAATCATGCAAGTACGGCAACATAATTCACACTTACAAAGAGACAGGTTTAATCAATACTAACTACTCCTACTCCCCTTCAGGGGTTGGGGGCTTTAATTTTTATCATTATGAACATACAAATTTTAGGAACAGGCTGTCCGAAGTGCAAGTCACTTGAAAATGCCACTCGCGAAATAGTTGCTCAAAATAATATCGATGCCACCATTACCAAAGTTGACGATATTATGGAAATTATGAAATTCAATATCATGACAACTCCTGCCTTGGTGATTGATGGAAAAGTAGTTGTAAAAGGCAGAGTGCCCTCAATGCAAGAATTAAAAGAAATACTAACTAACAAAATTTATATTTTATGAAAAAGCTAATCTCAGGTTCTTTATTATTACTTTTTGTTGTAACGTTTTTTACAGTAAGCAGTTTTGCCGCAGAAAAAAAAGTGGATGCACCAGTTCTATCAAAATCAACAAAAGTGGAAGTTTATTATTTCCATTACACACGTCGCTGTATTACTTGCAATGCAGTTGAAGACGAATCGAAAGCTGCACTTGCAACACTTTATCCTGCACAATTCAAAAAAGGACAAATTACATTTAAGTCTGTAAATTTGGATGATAAAGGAAGTGAAGTGATTGCTGCAAAATGCCAAGCCGAAGGCCAAGCATTATTGATAATTAGTGGCACTAAGCGTACCGATCTGACTGACAAGGGATTTATGTATGCCAGAAGTAGCCCTGAAAAGTTGAAAGCTGAGTTGAAGAAGACGATAGACGCTCTGTTATAATTTGAAAATTTGAAAATGAGCTAATTTGAAAATAAGAGGAAAATGAGAAATGACAAAGAAAATCCAATAGTAGATAAATCATTTCAATTTGCTATTGAAATAGTTGAGTTTTGTGATTTATTATACGAATGCAAAAAGTATGTAATTGGTCAACAATTATTAAAATCCGGAACATCTATTGGTGCGAATATTCGAGAAGCTCAAAATGCCGAAAGTAAAGCTGACTTTATACACAAAATGAAAATTGCAGCTAAAGAAGCTGACGAAACAGAGTATTGGTTACTAATTTGCAAATGCTCAAAATCATACCCAACTAATCTCGATTTAATTGAGAAAGTGAACGAATTGCTGAGAATCTTATCTAAAATAATAAGTTCATCGAAATCATAAGTATCTATTCATTTTCAAATTAGCACATTTTCAAATTCTCAAATTAATCTTATGGAGCTACTGCAAAGCATTTTAGACAACACAAAGTATTCATTTATCACGGCCATAATTTTGGGTTTGATGACTGCTATCAGTCCTTGCCCCTTGGCAACCAACATTTCGGCCATAGGTTTTATCAGCCGTGACATCGAAAATCGCCGAAGGGTTTTTATCAATGGACTGGTTTATACACTTGGAAGAGTAATAAGTTATACCGGCTTAGCTTTAATTATTTTCTTTGGGGCAAGTAAAATGCATATTTCCATGCTGTTTCAGGGCTGGGGCGAAAAATTGTTAGGGCCCATTCTGATACTCATTGGATTGTTTATGCTCGATGTGATTAAACTTAAATTCCCGGGTTTTTCTGGCCTTACAGACAAAATTGGAGAAAAAAGTAAAGGTAGCTATTGGAGTACATTGTTATTGGGAATGATTTTCGCCCTGGCATTTTGTCCTTACAGTGGCGTACTTTATTTTGTTATGCTCATTCCAATAACCGTGGCTAGTGTCAGCGGTTTATATTTGCCGGTTTTATTTGCCATAGCCACAGGTTTACCAGTAATTATATTTGCATGGCTTTTGGCCTACGCTGTCGGCAATGTTGGTAAACTCTACAATCAAATCAAAACTTTTGAACTTTGGTTCAGACGTGTAGTTTCAGTAATTTTTATTGCAGTTGGAATTTATTATGTTGTGATTTTCTTCACTTAATTTTCAAATTATTGCATTTTCAAATCTTCAAATTTACTTCATGAATTTTCAAATTTTTAAATCGCGTAGTCTTCAAATCGCATTGGCATTATTGCCCGTCTGGTATGTAATATATTTCAATCTTCAACCTGTAAGTAATTGGTTTATTGATAATATCCTGGGCATGACGAAAGGTGAAAAACTTACTGAAGCACTCAGATTCTTTATTTTTGAGTTTCCAAAAGTAATAATGTTATTAGTGTTAATAATATTCTTTGTTGGTATTATCCGCAGTTATTTTACTGCAGAACGCACCCGAAAAGCGCTGGAAGGAAAATCAACATTTATGGGCAACATTATGGCATCTGTGTTGGGGATTTTTACGCCTTTCTGTTCTTGTTCTGCCATTCCGTTGTTTCTTGGTTTTGTCGAATCGGGTGTTCCGCTTGGTGTTACATTCTCGTTCCTAATCGCAGCTCCAATGATTAATGAAGTGGCTGTAATACTTCTATACGGCATGTTTGGTTGGAAAGTTGCTGCCATTTATATTGGTACAGGATTGGCAATTGCTATTTTTGCCGGTTGGATTATCGGAAAACTGAAACTCGAAAAATGGGTAGAAGAATGGGTCTATAGTACCAAATTAGGCGAAAACGATGGTGAAGAAGAACAAATTGGTTTCTCAAAACGTATATCTATGGGTTATGATGCGGTAAAAGAAATTGTCGGCAAGGTTTGGATGTACGTAGCGTTGGGAATTTTGGTAGGTGCCGGTGCGCATGGTTATGTACCTGAAGAATTTATGGCATCGTTGATGGGAAAATCAGCTTGGTATTCAGTTCCTTTATCCGTATTAATAGGCATTCCTTTGTATTCAAACGCAGCCGGAATAGTTCCAATCGTTTCTGTTTTAATTGAAAAAGGAGCTTCACTTGGTACTGCTCTGGCATTTATGATGTCAGTGATTGCTCTGTCTTTACCCGAAATAATTATACTTCGCAAGGTGTTGAAAATGAAATTAATATTGACTTTTGTCTCCATTGTTGGTAGTGGGATTATGATAGTAGGATTTTTGTTTAATTATCTGTTTTAGATTCAATAATCAAAAATATATTTCAAGTATCTCATTAAAAACTTAGTGATAAATAATTCGAAGTTCAAATAATACCACCAGGGTTTCTAAACATAATTAATCGATTTGATAAACGTATCTCACTAACTTTATGAGACTTATAAAACAAATAACCAATAAAACTCAAATGCTACATATAAGTCAATAAGTTAAATCTTCAACTATTTGTATTTTTTTAATACTTTATATGTTGCAACATATATTGTTTCAACGTATCTTTGCAGCACAATTCAAATAAGAAAATAATTAGCAAGATAAATATCGAGCAAAAAAAACAAAAAAAATGGAAACTCCAGAAATTGCAAAAAAAAGTCCTTATGTATTGGACATGGAACCAGGCACTTATTATTGGTGTGCTTGTGGAAAGAGTAGTAATCAACCTTTTTGTGATGGCTCACACAAAGGGAGCACTTTTGTGCCAAAAAAAGTAGAAATAACTGAGTCAAAAAAAGTTGCTTTTTGTGGTTGTAAGCATTCTGCAAATGGTGCGTTTTGCGATGGTACACATGCAAAACTATAAATATCAACATTAATTATTCAACAAAATGGAAAATTCAAAAATCAAAACTATTGCAGCATGGGTTATTGCCGGATTGCTGACAGCACTTTATCTTTTCAGCGCAAGTGGTAAACTTATGCATCCCGAACAAATGGCACAAATGAAACTAAGCGATTGGGGAATTATTATTGCCATAGGTGAAATTGTTTCGGCATTATTGTTTTTAATTCCTAAAACAAATAAGTTAGGAACATTATTACTAAGTGCTTATATGGGTGGAGCCATTATTATTCACATGACAAGCGCAATGAGTATAGTTATGCCAAGTGTTGTGCTAATTCTGGTTTGGGTTGTGGCATTTCTACGCAATCCTGAACTTATTAAATTGAAATAAAAATGACAATCGAAGATGAAATTAAGGGTCGTTTTCGGAACGAATATCATAAGGGTTTAATTAACCTGAATTATACTAATAAACAATTAGGATATGAATTTTTTCAAGCATTAAAACAACATGATATAACTGAGCAGCAATACAATGTATTGCGTATTCTGCGTGGGTTTCGATCCGAAGCTCCACTTTCAATAGGATTTATAAAAGAGCGAATGCTCGACAAAGATTCGGATGTTAGTAGAATTGTAGACAGATTATTTCAGAAAAAAATGCTTACACGTTGCGAAAACAATACTGATCGTCGGCAGAAATCGGTTGAAATAACTGACAAAGGACTTGAATTATTAAGTAGTATGTTGGAATGCGAAAAAAAAGTTGATACTATTTTGGGCAACCTGACAGAAGACGAAGTGAAACAACTTAATTATTTACTCGATAAAATAAGAAGCAAAAAATAATAATTCAAATCTATATTATTGAACCGGAAGTTATTACACGTAACTTCCGGTTTTTTTATAATTGATTATATCCGCATAAATTTTTTGTAACAAAAATTTAATACGAATAATTTTGCAAATACATAACTATGTCGTATGTTTGCGACATTAAACACAAAGCAATGATTAAATCAGAAGTATTTGATAATGAACTACAAGTGTTGGCAAATTTTGCCAAAGTAATTTCGCATCCAGCCCGATTAGCTATTTTGAAGTATTTGGCGGAAACAAAAACTTGTATTTCGGGCGACATTTCGGATAATTTGCCACTGAGCCGTACCACGGTTTCGCAGCATTTGAAAGAATTGAGGGCAATGGGATTGATACATGGTGAAATAGATGGTCTGAAAATCAATTATTGTTTATGTGGATCCAGCATTGCTGAGAAACTGGAACTTTTCGATTCATTTTTTGAACCGATAAAATCAGCAAATATTAATTGTGAAATAGGAAAACCTTGTTGAAAATTTAAATCATGATAGAAATAAACGAAATAAGTCCTGAAAAGGCAAATGAATATTTACAATCTGGCGCATTGTTAATCGATGTACGTGAAGTAAATGAAGTGCAGCAAGTTGCTTATGACACTCAAAACATTCAAAACATTGTTTTCAGCAGTTTTGATGAAAACTATTTGAATATTCCAAAAGATAAAAAACTGATAATTGCTTGCGCTCACGGTATTCGCAGCTTACGTGTAGCTCAGTTTTTAGTTCATCAAGGTTGGAATGTAGATAAAGTTTTCAGTTTAAACGGTGGAATGGAATCCTGGAAAAATGCTAAACTACCTGTAAAATTTGCTCCACGTTCATTTTCAATAGCTAAACCAGATACCTCATGTAACTGTGATAGTAACGGTTGCTGCTAATAAATTATCAAATTAACTCATTTTTAAATTTTCAAATTAATTTTCATGAAAGTATTAATTCTTTGTACAGGAAATTCCTGCCGTAGCCAAATGGCACACGGCTTTTTACAATCGTTCGACTCATCTATCACCGTTTGTTCTGCCGGAACTCAAGCTTCGGGCAAACTCAACCTAAAAGCGGTTGCAGCAATGAAAGATGCTGGTTTAGATATTAGTAACCACACTTCCGATTCGGTTGATAAATACCTGAAAGAGGAGTGGGATTATGTAATCACCGTTTGCGGAGGTGCCAACGAAGAATGTCCCGCTTTTTTTGGAAAAGTAAAAAACCGCTTGCATATTGGCTTTGATGATCCTAGTCACGCAGTAGGAACTGAAGAATTTATATGGAGCGAATTTATTCGAGTTCGCGATGAAATCAAAGAAGGTTTCTATAAGTTTTATGTAGATAATTTGAAAATTAGTTAATTTGAAAATTTGAAGATGAAAAACAAAGTTTATTATAAATTTAGAAATTGAGTAAATTATGAGAAATGACAAAGAAAATTTGATTGTTGACTTAACATTAGATTTCGCACTTGATATTATTGAGTATTGCGAAACTTTGGAAGAATTGAAAAAATACGTTATTGCCAGACAATTACTAAAATCTGGAACATCGATTGGTGCAAATGTAAACGAGGCTCAAAATGCTGAAAGTAAGGCTGATTTTATACATAAATTAAAAATTGCAGCCAAAGAAGCCGATGAAACATATTATTGGTTGAAATTGTGCAAGTTATCAAAACGATATCCCAATCCAGAAGGCTTAGAAATTAAAATCACATCAATTAACAATGTGCTCTCAAAAATAATAAGTTCATCAAAATCAACTCCTCAGAATTAATATGTATTTGTAAGTAATAATCTTCAAATTTTTTTTGTACATCTTCAAATTTTCAAATCATGAGTTCGTCTTCAAATCTTTCATTTCTCGATCGATATCTCACTATGTGGATATTTCTCGCCATGGCATTAGGCGTGTTTTCGGGGTGGTTGTTTCCTTCAGTTGCAGTGTTTTGGAACAGTTTGTCATCTGGAACAACCAATCTTCCGATTGCCATTGGACTAATCGTTATGATGTACCCGCCATTGGCAAAAGTGAAGTATGAAGAACTCGGTGAAGTGTTTCGCAACACCAAAATACTTACTTTATCATTGGTTCAAAACTGGATTATCGGACCGGTTTTGATGTTTGCGCTTGCCATTTTACTATTCGAGTTTTTCCCCGGTGAAAACAATGCCAACTTGCCTTACGTATATGGAATAATCATGATTGGATTGGCACGATGCATTGCCATGGTGATTGTGTGGAATGATTTAGCAAAAGGTGACACACAATATGCTGCAGGGTTAGTAGCTTTCAACAGTATTTTTCAGGTACTGTTCTTTTCGGTGTATGCTTGGTTTTTTATTGCTATTGCTCCAGCGTGGTTTGGCATTCCGACAAGCGATGCAGTTGCTAAAATTACTATCGGACAAATTGCTGAGAGTGTATTCATTTACTTAGGAATTCCTTTTATTGCAGGTTTTTTGACTCGTTTTATTCTTATTCGGGTTAAAAGTAAAGTATGGTATCACACTAAATTTATTCCAATAATCTCGCCGCTTACACTTATTGCCTTGCTCTTTACCATCGTAGTAATGTTCTCGCTCAAAGGCGAATACATTGTAAAAATACCAATGGATGTAGTTTTAATAGCTGTTCCATTGCTGATTTATTTTGTTATTATGTTTATAAGCTCATTCTGGATGAGTAAAAAAGCGGGTGCCACTTATAAGCAATCCACAACATTATCGTTTACTGCTGCCAGCAATAATTTCGAACTGGCCATAGCAGTTGCTATTGCGGTTTTTGGCATCAATTCAGGCGAAGCATTTGCCGCTGTTATTGGTCCGTTGGTGGAAGTGCCGGTAATGATTGGGCTTGTAAATGTGGCATTTTGGCTAAAGAAAAGGTGGTATGTAAAAGCATAATCTAAGGTCATGTTATATTAAAAAACTAAATTTTAGCTCCATAAAAAAAAAACGTTAATTACAGTTTTATGTGACCCGCTTATAAATTCCAAATTTTTATGTAAGTTTGCAACCAAACAAAAAAGTCTGCAATGCCCATAAATAAAGCCATACTAAAAGAACAGGTTTCAGAACTTCCAAAAAAGGAGTTGGTGGATATTGTGTTGAAACTCGCGGGAAAAAGGTACAATTATGAATTTTTGCTGGTTAATTTTCTGGATAAAGAAGGCGGTGAACAAATATTATTTGATGAAGCGAAGGAAGCTATTGAAAAACTTAACCAAAAAGAATTCAAAGGTCGAACCATCCAACATCAGCTAGCAAAAAGGCTAAATGCCTGTACGAAAAGGATAACCGAATTTACTGTTGAAACAAAAAGCAAAAAACTGGAAGCAGATTTGGTGCTTTATGTGTTGGAATTGCAATTTGCCCATCCTCCCAAAGTATTTGGTGCCCGTTTCTCGGGTTATGATTATAAAGTGGGACTTTTACTCAAACGATTGATTAATATTGTTTCAAAAAAACTTCACCCAGATTATCTTATTGATTATCAAGATAAAATAAACGAGTTTCTTACAAAACTGCACCATACTTCCAATCGTATCAACACCATTTACGATTTACCAAAAATCATAGAATAACACTAAAGGTGTCGTTTTTTGACGATTGTTCCACTTACAATCGACTAATTTAATGATATTTACGAAATTGATTGTGAAATCAATGCTCATTTTTGTGTATTTTCGCACACGAATTAATCCAAATTATACCCGTATATATTTATGACTAAATTTTCAAAAGCATTTTGGGTTGCCAATTATGTAGAGTTGCTAGAACGATTAGCCTATTATGCTGTCTTTATTGTTATTACACTTTATTTGTCAAATGTTTGGGGGTTTTCGGATATTGAAGCTGGTATTATTTCTGGTACATTTTCCGCCTTTTTATATTTATTACCAACCTTTGCCGGAGCTTATGCCGATAAAATTGGTTTCCGCTCGGCAATAATGGTTGCCTTTCTTTTGCTTACACTTGGTTATGGTGGATTGGGATTATTGCCAACTTTACTCGAAAGTGCAGGACTTGTTTCTTATGACATGACAACTACTTTTTCGGGTTTAAACGAAAGTAATCTACGATGGTCAATTGTCCCTGTATTGGCACTCATAGTTCTTGGAGGTTCGTTTATAAAAGCCGTAATATCAGGCACAGTCGCGCGTGAAACCACAAGTTCTACACGTGCCAGAGGTTATGCAGTTTTCTATATGATGGTCAATATCGGAGCTTTTATGGGAAAAACCGTTGTGGATCCGTTGCGAAAAAGTATGGGTGATCAGGGATTAGTATATTTGAACTTTTTCTCTGCCGGAATGACGTTATTGGCTTTAATTGCTGTTTTCTTCTTCTATAAATCGGTGAAAACCGAAGGGCAGGGTAAAAGTTTTGCTGAACTGGGTCGAGGTTTGATAAAAGTAATGGGAAATGGACGATTAATCATTTTAATTTTGATTATCAGCGGTTTCTGGATGATTCAAAGTCAGATGTATGCTACTATGCCAAAATACGTTATACGAATGATTGGTGCAGACGCTTCGCCCGGTTGGTACGCCAATGTAAATCCATTGGTTGTATTCGTTTTTGTCAATTTCATTACTTCGTTTATGAAAAAAAGCACTGCGCTGACTTCCATGACAATAGGAATGTTGATTATTCCCCTCTCGGCTTTGGCAATGTCTTTTGGAACGCTTATTGGTAAAGATTATGTGTTGGGATTACACCCAATCGCCTTTATGATGATTATTGGGATTGCCATGCAGGCTATTGCTGAATGTTTTATTTCGCCTCGTTTTTTAGAGTATTTTTCAAAACAATCGCCCAAGGGTGAAGAAGGATTGTATTTGGGATTCAGTCATCTACACTCGTTTTTTTCTTATTTATTTGCATTCGGACTTTCGGGTTTTTTACTCGATAAGTATTGTCCCGATCCAAAAACATTTGCATCAACGACCGAATATGCAGCTGCTACAACTCACGCACATTATATTTGGTTTGTATTTGTTGGAATAGGATTGATTTCTGCTGTTGCTTTGTTGATTTACGGTCTTGTAACCCGTTCAATTGACAAAAAAAGAGGAATAGATTTGGTATAAAGAACAAAATTTATGCTGACACATTAGTTATTATTTTGTTCACTTATGTTGATTTTCGCAGCTTTTTCGGCTTCCATCTGAGCTCTCGATTTGCTTTGAGTTACAATATAAACACCGCTGAAAACCAATACTGCCGAAAGTGCTTTTTCCACTCCAAATGTATCCATTCCAATGGCCACAGCAACCATAGAAGCCACTATTGGTTGCAAATAATTGTACATGCTGAAAGTGGTAGGACGCAGTACTTTTTGCCCAATAGGTATAAGCATATAAGTAAAAAATGTACCCAAAACTACCACAAAACCAATTCGCCAATAAGTATTTTCGGACAATGAAGCATAGTCTGTAACTTGTAGAGATGGCCAGCAAAATGGGAAACACATAATTGTTCCAAAAAGAAACATCCATTTCATTACTGTGATGGCCGAATAGCGCATTATCAATTTCTTAAACGCTGTAAGATAAATAGCAAAGGCAAAAACTGCAGACAAAACGATTACATTTCCCCAAAAATTGCTTTCACCAACATGTGTATGTTTGCTGGTAAGCACCAATAGCAGAGCCCCTGACAAACCTACAATTACACCTACAAATTTCATAAGCGTGATGGGTTCTTTTATAAATATTGCGGCTAAAATCATAGTAATTATTGGCAATGTAGTCACAACAATTGAGGCATCGATAGGCGATGTAATAGATAAACCAACAAAATAAGGCAATTGATTTAAAACTAATGAAAAAATTGAGGCTAGAAAAAACATGAAAATATCCTTTGGTGGAACTTTCTCACTTTTCACAAATAGTGAAGCAATCCAAAACAACAACATACCACCTGCAAGGCGCGAAAAAGTTAATGTATAAGGACTTAAAATGTCGGGCATCAAAGAACGCGACACAATTGTATTAAGTCCAAAAACTAAATTAGCAACAAAAAGGGCAATGTGACCTGTTTTTTTAGTGTATTCCATTCTAAATTTTGTAAGGGCACAAAGGTAGTAATTTGTTGTGAGAAAGAACAGGATTTGAAATCCTAATCTTCCTTATGAAGCATGAACTCATAAATGTTCGTATTTTTTTTCTATTGTAATTTGCAAATATCAAGAATAGTGATTAGTTTTGTAGTCAAACCAAATTTAGTATAGCAATGAAGCTTAATCCAAAAGAAGAACGGTCACTTTTCCCCGAAGAGTGCTTGTTGCGTGAAATTGCCCGTCAACCTCGATTATCCATTGGTATTCCGAAAGAAAATGCACTTATCGAAACGCGTTTGGCACTTACTCCCGAAGGCGTTTCAATTGTTACTGAAGAAGGTCATAGTGTTTATGTTCAGCGTGGTGCAGGTGAACCAATGTCGTATTCCGACTTGCAATATAGCGAAGCCGGAGCATATTTGGTAGACGATGCAAATGAAGTTTTTGGGGCTGATTTGGTGCTGAAAATAGCACCGCCAACCATCGAAGAACTCAATTTAATGCACGATCGGTCTACCATTCTGTCAATGTTGCAGTTGAGTAATTTGTCGGCTGAATGTATAAAAGTGATGATGCAAAAAAAAATGACATCCATTGCTTATGAATTGATTCGTGATGAACAAAAAACATTTCCGGTAGTAAGTTCAATTTCTGAAATAGAAGGAAATACAGCTATCGCTTTGGCCGCAGAATTAATGAGTAGTGAGCGAGGTGGAAAAGGCTTATTATTGGGTGGAGTAGCGGGTATTTCTCCTACAGAAGTTTTGATTTTGGGAGCAGGAATTGCCGGATCGGTTGCTGCACGAACTGCATTGGCATTGGGCGCTCAAATCAAAGTTTTCGATCACGACATTAATAAATTACGCAAAATACAACATTATCTGGGTCAACAGGTTTTTACTTCTGTTATTCATCCTGCAGTACTTTTCAAAGCTTTGGCATCAGCGGATGCTGTTATTGGTAATTTGCGTTATATAAATGGTTCCGAACGGTTTATGGTTTCTGAAGATTTAGTAAAAACCATGAAACCAGGAGCTATTATTATAGATTTAAGTGTTGACCAGGGCGGCTGTTTTGAAACTAGTGAATGTCGCACTTTACAAAATCCAATCTACGAAAAACATGGTATAATTCACTATTGCGTTCCAAATATTTCGGCAAGAGTTGCACGTACTTCATCTATGGCACTTAGTAATATTTTTGCACCAATATTATTGAAAATAGGTCATTCAGGTGGTGTAAAATCTGCAATTTCCGAAAGTTTTGGATTTCGACATGGCGCCTATATTTATGGCGGTGTGTTAGTTAACCGACTTATAGGTGATTATTATGGAATTGCCACGAATGATATTGGATTATTATTAGCTGGATACTGAAAACCCGATTGTTACAAAGGAAAGATTTATTGATATTGTTTACGCAACTAAAAAACACAAATGAAAATTATAATCAACGTGAAATAAAAACCGCGTAGAAAAATACAAACAATATGAAATACAAGTTTCTTATAATCAATCTATTATTTTCGGGAGTAATGTTGTCACAATCAATTAAATCTGTTACTTCCGAAGAATTTAAAAATATAATTAGTTCGAAATCTGTTATATTAATAGATGTTCGTTCAGAGAGTGAATTTACTCAGGGTCATATTCCAAAAGCCATACATATTGATGTGAATGGGGATGATTTTGAAAAAGAAATAAAGAAAATTGCAAAAAAAAATAAGCAATTAGCATTATATTGCCGTAGTGGTCGTAGAAGTAAAATTGCAGCTTCAAAATTAAGCAATTTAGGAATACAAATTTACGATTTAAATAATGGTTATACCGAATGGCAAAAATCAGGATATGCCACTTCTTCGAATGGTGGAAAGTAAATCCATGATATAATTTCGATTGATTTTTCCTGACTTTTCCATTTTCCAACTGATAAACCGATGCTGATGACGCAAATAAAAGAACAACCAACCGAAGATGAACTAATTCAACTGGAATTTGAAGCACTCGTAGCGGATTATAGAAAAACCAATCATCGTCAAAAAATTGAAATTATAACCAAAGCTTTCAATTTTGCAAAAGCCGCACACAAAGGTATCAGACGACGTTCGGGTGAACCCTATATTATGCATCCTCTTGCTGTTGCCCGAATTGTGGTGAAAGAAATTGGTCTTGGATCTACTTCAATCTGTTCTGCTTTGCTCCACGATGTAGTAGAAGACACCGATTATACAGTTGAAGACATTGAAAACCTTTTCGGAGCTAAAATTGCACAGATTGTTGACGGGTTAACAAAAATTTCGGGTGGCGTTTTTGCCGAAAAAGCATCGGAACAAGCAGAAAACTTTCGTAAATTACTGATTACCATGTCGGAAGATGTTCGTGTAATTTTAATTAAAATTGCCGATCGACTTCACAATATGCGAACTTTAGGATCAATGCCACTTCCTAAACAATACAAAATAGCAGGTGAAACACAATATATTTATGCTCCTCTAGCCCATCGACTCGGACTTTTCCGTATAAAAACCGAACTCGAAAACCTGAGTTTCAAATTTGAACATCCTGAAACATTTGAGTTAATACAATCGAAATTGGCAGTTGACGAAGATGCAAGAACTCGTTTTTACAAAGAATTTTCAGATCCTATAGATCGCAAGCTAACCGAGATGGGTTATGAATTTAAACTTCGGGCCCGTATTAAATCGGTTTATTCTATTTGGCGAAAGATGTCAAATCGTAACATTCCATTCGAAGAAGTATATGATATTTTAGCTGAAAGAATCATTTTCAAAGCTCGCGAAGGAATGAGTGAAAAAGATCAATGCTGGATGCTTTATTCTGCACTAACCGAATTATACAGACCTCACCCTGAGCGCATTCGGGATTGGGTAAGTACTCCAAAAGCTAATGGATATGAAGCTTTACATGTGACTGTAATGGGACCGGGAGGAAGATGGGTGGAAGTTCAGATACGGAGCGAGCGGATGAATGATATTGCAGAAAAAGGATTAGCGGCACACTGGAAATATAAATCGGGAGATGCCGATGAGTCGGAATTGGATAAATGGCTGAAAACCATCAAGGAAATGCTTGAACATCCTGAACCGAATGCCATTGATTTTATGGATACTTTCAAGTTGACTCTTTTCGCCTCCGAAATATTTGTATTTACGCCAAAAGGTGAAATTCTTACAATTGCTCAAGGTGCTACAGCTCTTGATTTTGCCTATTCTGTTCACTCCGACTTAGGAAATCACTGTATTGGTGCTAAAGTGAATCATAAATTAGTGCCGTTGAGTTACACCCTGAACAGTGGTGATCAGGTAGAAATATTAACTACAAAAAAGCAAACTCCACAGCCCGAGTGGCTCGAATATGTGACCACTGCACGCGCCAAAGCTAAATTAAAAGCATTGTTTAAAAAAGAAGAAAAAGCATTTGTGGCTGAAGGACAAAAACGAATTGAAGATGTTCTCAGTACGCTGAATTTAAAACCAGAAAATGAAAATATCGTCCGAATTCTGAATCACTATAACTTCACACAACGAAACGAACTTTTTTTACAAGCTGGTAAAGGGTTATTGAATTTGGACGAATTAGGCAAAATAGTATTTAAGGCAAAAAACCAAAATGTATTTGTAAAATATCTGAAAATGCCTTTTGGGGGCTCTTCGGATAACACAAAACAGGCAGAAACAGTATCTATCGACAGCAAAGTTGACAGAAAAAAAGCACTAAAACTTACTGAAGAAAATGCAGGAAAAACCTATATACTTGCAGATTGCTGCCATCCAATTCCAGGTGATGATGTACTAGGATATGTAGCTGATACCGAAACAGTTATAATTCACAAACGCCAATGTTCGGTAGCCGATAAACTAAAAAGCAGTTTTGGCGAAAGAATTATTTCAGCTGACTGGGCAACACATAAAGTGCTTTCATTTGTAGAAGTACTTGAAATAAAAGGAATTGACAAAAAAGGAATTCTGATTCAAATTTTAAAAGTAATTACTGAAGCTTATGGTGTAAATATTCACAAAATGAATATTGAAAGTAATGCCGGTATTTTTGTTGGTCGTTTTTATATTTATGTTCACGACACAGAGGACATTAACAACTTATGTCGAGATATTATTAAAATAAAAGAAATAAATTCAGTACAACGTGTTCAGGAATAAAACAGCAAGGAAAAATTTCTTTATATTGTTCTAAACAAATAATAAATCTCTAGTTCAAGTCATTATATCTTTGTTTATATTCGAGCGGTGTGAGTCCGGTATTTTTTTTAAATTGCTTATTGAAGTGACTAAGGTTGTTAAAACCACTATCAAATGCAACATCCATTACGCTCATATTTTTATTCATCAGCAATTTACACGCAAATTCAATCTTTATTTGATTCAGGTATTCAAAAATTGTCATTCCTACTTGCATTTTAAAAAAGCGACAAACCGAACCTTCAGCCATATTAACCAACGAAGCAATTTGAACCAAATCAATGTTTTTCTGATAATTCCTCATTAGATATTCATGAATAGCGGCTATCCTTTTGTTTTTATAACTAAATTGCTTGTTCACATATTCTTTGCTTGCTAATTGCACAATATTTTCACTCCGCCCAATAATATCCATTAATTTAAGAAACTGTAAAAAACGCTCAAAACTATCTAAATAAGGCAATTGAAGCATTATTTCACTCACTTCATTTAATGTTTGACCTGTAATTCTTATCCCCCTTTCCGATAAACTAAGTGCAATTGAAATATTTCTAAATTCAGGCAATTTAATCATCTCAGAATTTATTACCTCCATCGGAAATTGAAGATAAACCATTTCCATTTTTCGCTGGTTTGTTGTAAATTGCTCAATATCAACCAACCAAACGTGCGGTAAATTCCTACCAATAAACACCAAATCGCCGGGCTGAAATTCTTCAATTGAATCAGCCACAATTCTTTTTCCAGTTCCTTCGGTTATGAAACTGATTTCATATTTATCATGATAATGCCACGTACTTTTATTCAAGTTATCTTGAAATACACCTATCGAAATGGTAGCATCTTCTTTTAAAACAATTTTTTCAAATAATGCAGACATATTTATTGTATTGATAAATTTACTTTAAAACATCAATATTTCAACTAGAATCAGTGTTTTATATGCATAATAAATATATTATGTGAATATAGCACCAAAAGTAGTGAAAATAGTTGTAAATATCTATCAAAAATGTATTTATATTTGTATCGTTGAAATTCAATAAAAACTATTTATAAAATCTAATCACAAATTTACCCATGAACGAATTATTAGAAAAGCTCCACGAAGCAGTAGAATTAGGAAAAGCTGATCAGAAATCGCCATTTCCACCTCAACTAAAAGGACAAGATGGAGCAATGGAGTTAACCATCAAAGCTATCGAAACAGGTGTAAGCCCACAGGAAATTTTAGAGCTGGCATTAATTCCAGCGATGGATAAAGTTGGAAAAAAATTCTCAGAGAATAAGATTTTTGTTCCTCAAATGTTGATGTCGGCAAGAGCAATGGGTGCTTCAATGCTTCAGTTAAAGCCATTTTTCACATCTGGCGAAATCAAAACAAAAGGTACATTTATTATTGGCACAGTGAAAGGTGACTTGCACGATATTGGCAAAAACCTGGTAGCCATGATGGTAGAAGGTTCTGGCTGGTCGGTAATTGATTTAGGAGTCGATGTTCCTTCTGAGCGATACATTCAAGCCGCAAAAGAAAATCCGGGTGCAATTATTGCATTGTCGGCATTGCTTACAACTACAATGGTTAATATGGGTCAAATTGTTGCCGATATTAAAGCCGAACTTCCTGATACATTTGTATTTATTGGTGGGGCGCCAGTTAACAATGAATTCTGCAAAAAAATTGGTGCAGATGCTTATACTCCCGATCCGCAAGGTGTTGTTGAATATCTGAACAAGATGGCATCCTAATCAACCCAATTCTCCCTTTTTTATAATTAAAATATCCTAATTTAGACCTTTTTTTAAGGTCTTCGGATATTTTATTGTCTAAATTGTAAAAGTATAATGTGAATTATAACACTGATAATTAGAACAATAAATATAT
Source organism: Paludibacter sp. (assembly GCA_049317965.1). Taxonomy (GTDB): domain Bacteria; phylum Bacteroidota; class Bacteroidia; order Bacteroidales; family Paludibacteraceae; genus Paludibacter. The sequence continues at coordinate 2,604 of JBMOHG010000017.1, read as the reverse complement.
TATTGAAATGATAAATATGAAAAGTTGGGTAAGCCAACAAATATCCAACAAAACAAGAATTGCTATTCCAATAATGACTCATCCGGGCATTGAAATGATTGGTAAAAGGGTGAAAGATGCTGTTCAAAATGGCGAAATTCATGCGCAAGCTATCAAAAAACTTGCCGAGGTTTATCCTTCTGCAGCCACCACTGTGATAATGGATTTGACGCTTGAAGCTGAAGCATTTGGTTGCCAAATTGAATTTCAAGAAAATGATATGCCACATATTTTAGGTAGATTATTGACAAGTGCCGAAGATATTGAAAATCTGAAAGTGCCTGATTTGTCAGCTGGTAGAATTGGTGAATATCTTAAAGCCAATAAGTTGACTGTAGAAATGGGAATCGACAAACCAGTTTTAGCCGGTGTAATAGGTCCATTTTCGTTGGCTGGACGACTTTACGACATGTCAGAAATTATGATGGCATGTTATATCGAACCCGATGCTATAAATATGTTACTCGATAAATGTATTGAATTTATTATCAATTATTGCCGTGAATTGAAGCGAATTGGATGCTCTGGAGTTGTAGTGGCAGAACCGGCTGCTGGTTTATTAGCCAACGAAGACTGTCAGATTTTTTCTTCGGAATATGTTAAGCGTTTAGTTGACGAATTGCAAGATGAAACTTTTACCATCATACTTCATAACTGCGGAAATACTGGTCATTGTACAGATGCAATGCTATATACAGGTGCAGATGCTTACCATTTTGGAAATGCGATTGACATGGTTGAAACATTGAATTACTGCCCAAAAGATAAATTAATATTGGGCAATGTGGATCCTGTGGGAGTAATGAAAATGCTTAGTCCGTCAGGAATTAAAGATTATATCACAAATTTACTTGAAAAAACAGCTCAATTTGACAACTTTGTTTTGTCGACAGGTTGCGATTTACCACCACATGTGCCAGCCGAAAATGTGGAAGCATTTTTTGAAGCATTGGTTGAATATAATCAAAATTAAAATCAAAACACCAATATATATAACCAATTAAATATCAATTATATGAAGTACAAAAGTTTAATTATCAACAATCCCGAAGATTTAATGTTTGGGAAAGCACCAAAACCAGTAAAAACACGTCGTGGTCTGGAAATTGGTGGTGGTCAAGTGTATGCCGAATTGAATTTTACTCTGCCGATTATGAGTATCAACAACAACACTTTGACTGAAGTTTATGGTCATTATCGTGAAATTGCCGAAGGTGCGTTGGAACGTGCATTACATCTCGAATCGAAAGGTGTGGTGCTTGAATTGGAAACACTTTTGGAAATGACTAAGACACCGTCGATTGGCATTGAGATAGTGAAAGTAATGAATGAAATTTGTGAAAACTATTATGTAAAGCATGGATTAAAGTCAGAAATTCGTTTGACCCCTAATGATTTACGTGAGTTCGAACGTCCTGCACGTCAACGTTCTTCGCAGTATTTGGAACCAATGATGGAACTTTTCGAGAAAGGTGCATTGGCTGGTGGCGATTTATTATCTATCGAAAGTACTGGTGGCAAAGAAGTGTCGGACGATGCATTGATGAATTGCGACATAAAAACTATCATGTTTGCAATGTCTGTTTTGGGAGTACGCGATATGCAATTTTTGTGGAAAAAAATAGTAGATGTTGCCAACAAACATGGTAAGATTGCTGCTGGCGATTCTGCTTGTGGTTTTGCCAACACTGCTATGGTTTTAGCTGAGAAAAAATATATTCCTAAGGTTTTTGCTGCTTTAGTTCGTGTTATTTCTGTGGTTCGTTCTATCGTTGCCATGGAAGAAGGTGCCGTTGGACCCGATAAAGATTGTGGTTACGAAGGTCCATTCCTGAAAGCAATTACAGGAATTCCTATTTCGATGGAAGGTAAAACTGCTGCTTGTGCACATTTGAGTCCTATCGGTAATATTGCTTCTGCTTGTGCTGATTTATGGAGTAACGAATCTGTTCAAAATATAAAATTATTGTCAGGAATGGCACCTACAGCGTATATGGAACAGTTGGAATACGATGCCCGATTGATGAATGAAGCTTTGCGTGCCGGCAAATTACATTGCAGCGTGTTGCAACAATTAATGGTTTCGTCGGATATTTACACCGATCCGCAAGCTTTAATTCTGGCACCCGAAAATGTGATTCGCATTTCTCGGGAACTGGTAAAAGGTGATTCTTATGTGGCAAATGCCAAAAATGGAGCTTTGGTAACTATCGATATCATTGAAGAAGCTGTGGCAATGGGCAAATTGAAACTGTCTGATATGGAAATTGGTTATCTGCTTTATATGCGCGAAGAATTGGAAAGTATTCCTGAAAACGAAAGTGATTTTGTGGAAATGATGATGCCAATTTTGGATCAAAGCAAGTTTATTCCTTCAGAATACGGTTTGTAGGAAAGAAAACACTTAACAAACCCCTAGCCCCTGAAGGGGAACTAATTTAGCTATAATTTATTTCAAGTTTTCCATTTATGAAAGTTTTATTTTGACAGTAGTAACTAATTTCCCCTTTAGGGGTTAGGGGTTCTTATTTTATGATCATACCTGTAAATATTATCACTGGATTT
>JBMOHG010000016.1:0-19344 GCA_049317965.1 Paludibacter sp. | reverse complement strand
AATATTACAACAAGTATGAATAATGTATAAATAACAAGAATAAAAATAAAATATTTATATTCCAACTTATCGAAATCGGCATATAATAGTTAAAAATACAATAAAGGAGGTCTGAAAAAACAGTTTTCCGATTTTTTACTTCATGTTGAATTCATCTCAATCTTTGAATGATTGCGGAATTTTTTGTTTTTGTGTTTTATTTGTTCATATTTTATCGAAGTTATTGTTAAAATGACAAGTCAAAAGCAAAGAGAGAATATTCAACATTCCCGAAATGCTTTATAAGAAATGCTAAATTCCACAATATCCATTAATTTTCAAACGAAATTTAGCTCATTTACAGCAAATTAAATTGAATTACAAGTGTAAAAAAAAATATTTATCACCCACCCATTGTTGATTCGAAAATTATGTCTATCTTTGCAACCCATTTTGGAGAAAAACCAAAGAGATATAAATAAAGTATTTAAGTTATCAAAAACAAAGTAAAATGCCTACAATTCAGCAATTAGTTAGAAAAGGAAGAGCAGAACTCATTGACAAAAGCAAATCGCCAGCATTGGATTCATGTCCACAGCGTCGCGGTGTTTGCGTTCGTGTTTACACTACAACTCCGAAAAAACCGAACTCGGCTATGCGTAAAGTAGCTCGTGTACGTTTAACTAACCAAAAAGAAGTGAATGCTTACATCCCGGGCGAAGGACATAACTTGCAAGAACACTCAATCGTAATGGTTCGTGGTGGTCGTGTAAAAGACCTTCCTGGAGTACGTTATCACGTGGTTCGTGGAACTCTCGATACATCCGGCGTTAATGGCCGTACGCAACGTCGTTCAAAATACGGAACAAAACGCCCAAAACCAGGACAAGTAGCTGTAAAAGGTAAAGGTGCTCCGGTAAAAGGCAAAAAGAAATAAATAGAACTACGATTTGAAGATTTGATCTTCAAAATAAAGTTCAATAAAAACTAACAAATTCAAGTTTAAACACTTGTTGGAGTTTTCAGGAAGCAGATGATAAGTTGAGTAAATGATTCGGAGGAATCGTTGAAGTAAAACTAAGCAACTAAAAAACAAAAACGGAAATTTTTAAGTAAAATGAGAAAATCGAAACCAAAAAAGAGGATCGTATTACCTGATCCGGTTTTCAATGAATCGATGGTTACAAAATTTGTAAACCACTTGATGTATGATGGTAAAAAATCTACCGCATTCGACATTTTCTATTCGTCGCTCGAAACTGTGAAAAACAAGCTTCCGAACGAAGATAAATCCCCTCTTGAAGTTTGGAAAAAAGCCCTCGAAAATATTACTCCACTTGTGGAAGTAAAATCGCGTAGAGTTGGTGGTGCTACTTTCCAAGTCCCAACAGAAATCCGTGCAGATCGCAAGGAATCAATTTCAATGAAAAATCTTATATTGTACTCACGCAAACGCGGAGGTCGCTCGATGGCTGATAAATTGGCTGCCGAGATCGTTGATGCATTCAATAATCAGGGTGGTGCTTTCAAACGCAAAGAAGACATGCACCGTATGGCTGAAGCCAACCGCGCATTTGCACACTTTAGATTTTAATTGAATAACCAATTATTAAAAAGACAATTATAGTTTACAAATGGCTAAAGGAGATTTAACATATAATAGAAACATCGGTATCATGGCGCATATCGACGCTGGGAAGACAACTACTTCTGAGCGTATCTTGTTCTACACTGGTTTGACACACAAAATTGGTGAAGTACATGATGGAGCAGCTACCATGGACTGGATGGAACAAGAACAAGAACGCGGAATCACAATTACATCCGCTGCTACAACTACTTCGTGGGACTATATGGGTGATAAATATAAAATCAACCTTATTGACACTCCGGGACACGTTGACTTTACAGTGGAAGTAGAGCGCTCGTTACGTATTTTAGATGGTGCAGTGGCTACTTTTTGTGCCGTAGGTGGTGTTGAACCACAATCGGAAACCGTATGGCGTCAGGCTGATAAATATAATGTACCTCGTATTGGCTTTGTAAACAAAATGGATCGCTCTGGTGCTGACTTTTATGAAGTTATTCGTCAAGTGAGAACAGTACTCGGTGCAAAACCTTGTCCTATTCAAATTCCAATCGGTGCCGAAGAAAAATTCAAAGGCGTTATCGACTTGGTTAAAATGAAAGCTATTTTGTGGCATGATGAAACCATGGGTGCTGAGTATTCTGTTGAAGAAATACCTGCCGATTTATTAGCTGAAGCTGAAGAATGGAGAGATAAAATGCTCGAAGTTATTGCAGAATATGACGATGTTTTAATGGAAAAGTTCTTTGATGATCCTTCAACTATTACAGTTGACGAAATCCAAGTAGCTATCCGTAAAGCAACATTATCAATGGAAATCAATCCAATGATTTGTGGTTCTGCATTCAAGAATAAAGGTGTACAAACTATGCTTGATGCTGTTTGTGCATACCTTCCAAGTCCAATGGATACTCCAGAAACAATTGGATTTGATCCACGTGACCCTGAAAAACAAGTTGTACGTCATCCAGATGCAAAAGAACCATTGTGTGCACTAGCATTTAAGATTGCAACTGACCCTTATGTTGGTCGTTTGTGTTTCTTCAGAGTATATTCAGGAAAATTAGAGGCCGGTTCGTACGTTTATAATACTCGTTCTGAAAAGAAAGAGCGTATTTCTCGTATTTTCCAAATGCATTCTAACAAACAAAATGCTGTAGAATTGATTTCTGCAGGTGATATTGGTGCCGGAGTTGGATTTAAAGATATTCGTACAGGTGATACCTTGTGCGACGAAGCACATCCTATTACTTTGGAATCAATGGATTTTCCAAAACCAGTAATTGGTATTTCTATTGAACCAAAAACTCAAAAAGACTTAGATAAATTAGGAATTGGCTTATCAAAATTAGCTGAAGAAGATCCTACATTTACTGTACATACACAAGAACAATCAGGTCAAACTATTATTAGTGGAATGGGTGAACTTCACCTCGAAATTATTATCGATCGTTTGAAACGTGAGTTTAAAGTTGAATGTAATCAAGGTCGTCCGCAAGTTTCTTATAAAGAAGCAATTACTCAAGCTGTTCAATTACGTGAAACGTACAAAAAACAATCGGGTGGTCGCGGTAAATTTGCTGATATGATTGTAAAGATAGAACCGGCAGATAAAGATTTTGAAGGTGGTTCATTACAATTTATTGATTCAGTAAAAGGTGGTAACATTCCTAAAGAATTTATCCCTTCTATTCAAAAAGGATTCAATATTGCCATGAAAAATGGTGTGTTAGCAGGTTTCCCATTAGATACTTTGAAAGTTACTGTATTAGATGGTTCATACCATGCTGTTGACTCGGATCAATTATCATTCGAGATATGCGCTCAGATAGCTTATAAAAATGCTTGTGCAAAAGCAAAACCTGTACTTTTGGAACCAATCATGAAAATGGAAGTGGTTACACCAGAAGAAAATATGGGTGATGTTATTGGTGACTTAAACAAACGTCGTGGTCAGGTTGAAGGCATGGAATCAAGTCGTACCGGAGCTAGAATTGTAAAAGCTAAAGTTCCATTATCCGAAACATTCGGCTATGTAACCGCTTTGAGAACAATAAGTTCGGGTCGTGCTACCTCTTCAATGGAATTTGATCATTATGCTGAAGTTTCAAATGCAATTGCAAAAGTAGTAGTTGCTGAAGCCAAAGGAAAGGTGGAACTTTTATAAAAAGTTGATAGTTGACAGTTAATAGTTAACAGTTTAAAAAAGCTAAGAATACAATTGTAGGATTTTCAAATAGTGAATGACTCTTATTTGAAAATCCTAACAATTAAACCAAACAAATATATAAATAAACGACAATGAGTCAAAAAATCAGAATCAAACTGAAATCTTACGATCACAACTTAGTTGATAAATCAGCTGAAAAAATCGTAAAAACAGTAAAAGCTACCGGTGCTGTTGTTAGTGGTCCAATTCCATTACCTACTCACAAACGTATTTTCACAGTGAATAGTGCTACTTTCGTAAACAAAAAATCGCGTGAACAATTCGAACTTTGTTCGTACAAACGATTGATTGACATTTATAGCTCAACCAGCAAAACTGTTGATGCATTGATGAAACTTGAATTGCCAAGTGGAGTAGAAGTAGAAATCAAAGTATAATAGACTACCTATAGCTCCTAAAAAGGAAATAGATTTGCGTAGTATTTTTATAATATATTTTTTAGTAAACATGACCGTTCCCCCTTTAGGGGTTAGGGGTCTTAACAACAATTGAAATGCCAGGATTATTAGGAAAAAAAATCGGAATGACTTCCGTTTTCAGTGCCGATGGTAAAAATGTACCATGCACTGTTATCGAAGCAGGTCCTTGCGTTGTTACTCAAATTAAAACTGTAGAAACTGATGGTTATGAAGCTGTTCAGGTAGGATTTCAGGTTAAAACTGAAAAACATACCAACAAAGCCGAAATGGGTCGTTTCAAAGCAGCAGGAGTAGCACCACAAAGACACTTGGTTGAGTTCAACGGATTCGAAAATGAATTCAAATTAGGTGATGCAATCACTGTAGAAATGTTTGAAGCTGATACGTTTGTCGACGTAGTTGGTACTTCAAAAGGTAAAGGATTCCAAGGTGTTGTAAAACGTCATGGTTTTGGTGGGGTTGGACAAGCAACGCATGGTCAACACAACCGTTTGAGAGCTCCGGGTTCATTGGGAGCTTCATCGTATCCTTCAAGAGTATTTAAAGGTATGCGCATGGGTGGCCGTATGGGTAACGATAAAGTTACAATGCAAAACCTGCAAGTATTAAAAGTAATTCCGGAACACAATTTAATCATGATTAAAGGTTCAGTACCGGGTGCTAAAGGTTCAATCGTAATCATCAATAAATAACCATGGAACTAAGTATATTAAACATCAAAGGAGAAGACACAGGAAGAAAAGTATCGTTAAACGATACAGTCTTCGGTATTGAGCCAAATGACCATGCTATTTATTTAGATGTGAAACAATATTTGGCCAATCAACGTCAAGGAACTCACTCGTCAAAAGGCAGAAGCCAAATGTCGGGTAGTACTCGTAAATTAGGCAAACAAAAAGGTAGCGGTGGCGCTCGTCCGGGTGATATTAAATCGGGTGTTCGTGTCGGCGGTGGTCGTATGTTTGGTCCTACACCACGCGATTATAACTTCAAGTTAAATAAGAAAGTTAAGCAACTTGCCCGTAAATCTGCACTTTCATATAAAGCAATTAATAATCAAATTTTTGTTGTAGAAAATCTTGTTTTTGAAACACCAAAAACCAAAGATTTTGTATCATTGACAAAAAGTTTGCAAGTTGCTGATAAAAAGCCTCTAATAATTTTAGCAGACGCAAATAAAAACGTATATTTGTCGGCTCGTAATTTGAGCTCGGCGAAAGTCGTAACTGTTTCGGAATTAAGTACTTATATAGTTCTTGATGCGAAAGCACTTGTGTTAACTGAAGATGCAGTTGTAGCAGTAGAACAAATTTTTAAAGCATAAGGAGATACAGAATATGGGAATTATCATAAAACCAATTGTTACAGAGAAAATGACAAAACTTAGCGATAAATTAAATCGTTACGGTTTTAGAGTACAAAAAGACGCAAACAAGATTGAAATCAAGCAAGCGGTTGAAGCAATGTACAATGTAACAATTGAAGACGTAAATACCTTAATTGTAGCGCCTAAGCAAAAAAGTCGTTCTACAAAAAGTGGTATTATTAAAGGAAGTACTTCCGCTTACAAAAAGGCGATTGTTACAGTAAAACAAGGAGAACAAATTGATTTTTATAGCAATATTTAAACAAAAAAATGGCTGTACGTAAACTAAGACCCACAACACCGGGGCAAAGACACAAAGTTATTGGTACATTCGATACAATTACTACGAATGCACCAGAGAAATCTCTTGTGAGAGGCGGAGTTAAATCCGGAGGTCGTAACCATGATGGTAAAATGACCATCCGCAACGTAGGTGGCGGACACAAGCAGAAATATAGAGTAATTGACTTCAAACGCAACAAAGAGGGTGTTCCCGCCACAGTTAAAGAAATTGAATACGATCCGAATCGTTCGGCACGTATTGCATTGCTTTACTATGCTGATGGCGAAAAAGCATACATACTTGCACCAAACGGATTGCAAGTTGGTCAAAAAGTTGTTTCTGGAGATACAGCATCTCCCGAAGTTGGAAATGCATTACCATTGCAAAATATTCCGCTAGGTACAATAATTCATAACATTGAATTACGTCCGGGACAAGGTGCCGCGATGGTACGTTCGGCAGGAACATTTGCTCAGCTCACTTCACGTGAGGATAAATATGCCATTGTAAAATTGCCTTCAGGTGAAGTTCGTAAGATTCTTTCAACTTGCAAAGCTACAATTGGTAGTGTAGGTAATTCCGATCATGCATTGGAAAGATCAGGTAAAGCAGGTCGCTCACGTTGGTTAGGACGTCGTCCACGAGTGAGAGGTGTTGCAATGAACCCAGTCGATCACCCCATGGGTGGTGGTGAAGGTCGCGCTTCAGGTGGACATCCACGTTCTCGCAAAGGCTTGTTAGCTAAAGGTTTCAAGACCCGCTCTAAAAAGAAGCAATCAAGTCAATATATTATTGAAAGAAAGAAAAAATAATCAGAAAAATTAAGTAAATAATATGAGCCGTTCATTAAAAAAAGGACCATACATCAACTTGAAGTTAGAGAAAAAAGTATTAGGCATGAATGAAGCCGGAAAAAAAACCGTCATCAAAACATGGGCTCGTGCTTCAATGTTATCACCTGATTTTGTTGGTCACACAATTGCAGTTCACAATGGTAATAAGTTTATTCCCGTGTATGTAACCGAAAATATGGTTGGACACAAGTTAGGTGAATTTTCACCAACTCGTAACTTCCGCGGTCACGGTGGTAAGAAGAAATAATCCATTGAAATAAAAATTAGAAAAAAATAAAAATTTCGTAACAATGGGTGCAAGAAAAAAAATATCAGCAGACGAAAGAAAAGAAGCTCAAAAGACTCTTTACTTTGCTAAGCTAACCGGCGTACCAACATCACCACGTAAAATGCGCCTTGTGGCAGATATGATCCGTGGCATGGAGGTGAACAAAGCCTTAAGTGTTTTGAAGTTTTCTTCGAAGGAAGCTTCCGGAAGATTAGAAAAGTTGCTTAAATCAGCGATTGCAAATTGGGAAACCAAAACAGAGCAAAAAGCTGACAATGCAAACTTATATATAAGTTCAATTTATGTGGATTCAGCAACAATGATGAAACGTTTACGCACAGCACCTCAAGGTCGTGGGTATCGTATTCGCAAACGCTCGAACCACGTAACATTGTGTGTAGATTCAAAAATTACTAACGATAACCAAAATTAATGCTCGATGGGACAAAAAATTAATCCAATAAGTAACCGTTTAGGTATTATTCGTGGATGGGATTCTAACTGGTATGGTGGTAAAAACTACGGAGATACCTTAGTTGAAGACCATAAAATCAGAAAATATCTCAATGCTCGTCTTGCAAAAGCTAGTTTATCGCGCATTATTATTGAACGTACTTTAAAACTTGTTACTATCACTATTTGTACAGCTCGTCCAGGTATTATTATCGGAAAAGGTGGTCAGGAAGTTGATAAATTGAAAGAAGAATTAAAGAAAATTACAGACAAAGAAATTCAGCTTAATATTTTTGAGGTAAAACGACCAGAACTTGATGCAGTTATTGTTGCAAACAATATTGCACGCCAGGTTGAAGGTAAAATCGCTTACCGTCGTGCCACAAAAATGTCAATACAATCTACCATGCGCATGGGAGCTGAAGGTATTAAAGTTCAGTGTTCAGGTCGTTTGAATGGAGCCGAAATGGCACGTTCTGAGATGTACAAAGAAGGAAGAACTCCTTTACATACTTTCAGAGCCGATATCGATTATGCTCATGCTGAGGCATTGACCAAAGTAGGATTGATTGGTATCAAAGTTTGGATTTGTCGTGGTGAAATCTATGGTAAAAAAGACTTAGCTCCAAACTTTACAGTTTCTAAGGAAACTTCACGCGGCGGAAATGACCGTGGCGATCGAAATGATCGTGGTGGTGATCGCTATAGTGATCGTTCTAAAAATGATCGTGGAGCTGGTAAAGGTGGCTTTAAAAAGAAAAAGAATTAAACTGTTATTAATGAATTTGATTTAAGTAATTATTATGTTACAACCTAAAAAAACAAAGTTCAGGAGACAGCAAAAGGGGCGCATGAAAGGAAATGCCCAAAGAGGTAATCAGTTAGCGTTTGGATCTTTTGGAATTAAATCGTTAGAATCGAAATGGTTAACTGGTCGTCAAATTGAAGCCGCCCGTATTGCTGTAACCCGCTATATGCAAAGACAAGGTCAAATCTGGATTAGAGTGTTTCCAGATAAACCAATTACAAAAAAACCCGCTGAAGTGCGTATGGGTAAAGGTAAAGGAGCTCCGGAAGGATTTGTTGCTCCTATTACTCCAGGCCGTATGTTATTTGAAGTGGAAGGTGTAACCTTTGAAATCGCTAAAGAAGCATTACGCTTAGCTGCTCAAAAACTACCCGTAACTACTAAATTTGTAGTTAGACGAGATTATGATTTCACCTCTGTAAACGCGTAAGGAATATGAAAACAAGAGAAATTAAAGAACTAAACAATAAAGAGATTCTTGAACGTATGGATGCTGAAAATGAGCACTTGGTTCGTTTAAAATTGAATCACGCCATTTCTCCACTTGACAATCCGTTGCAAATAAAAGAGGTACGTCGAACTGTCGCCCGTCTTGCTACTGAGTTACGTCAGAGAGAAATTAATAAATAAAATCAGACCCTGATGGAAACAAGAAATTTAAGAAAAGAACGTATGGGTGTCGTTTTCAGCAATAAAATGGATAAAACCATTACCATTGCAGTAAAATGGAAAGAAAAACACCCGATTTATGGTAAATTCGTTAACAAAACGAAGAAATATCATGCTCATGACGAAAAAAACGAATGTAACATTGGTGACACTGTACGCATTATGGAAACTCGCCCGCTGAGTAAATTAAAAAGATGGAGATTAACTGAAATTATCGAAAGAGTTAAGTAATTATGATACAACAAGAATCAAGACTCATAGTAGCCGATAACAGTGGAGCGAAAACCGTTCTTTGTATTCGTGTACTAGGAGGAACCAGCAAACGTTATGCTACGCTTGGCGATATTATCGTTGTAGCCGTGAAAAGTGTAATTCCTTCGGGCGACATCAAAAAAGGTATTGTCTCTAAAGCAGTCATCGTACGTACTAAAAAAGAAGTTCGTCGTGCTGACGGATCTTATATTCGTTTCGATGATAATGCATGTGTTTTGTTAAACACAGCCGGTGAAATCCGTGGAAGCCGTATATTCGGCCCTGTAGCCCGTGAATTGCGTGCTACAAATATGAAAATCATATCACTTGCACCTGAAGTGCTTTAATCGTCGAAAAAATATATAGTGATGAGTAAATTACACATAAAAAAAGGTGATACCGTTTACGTAAATACCGGAGTTGACAAAGGCAAAACCGGCCGCGTTTTAGAAATTCTTGTGAAAGATAAACGCGCTATCGTAGAAGGTGTTAATTTGGTGTCAAAGAGCACCAAGCCTAACGCGAAAAGTCCTCAAGGAGGTATAATCAAGAAAGAAGCAGCTATCCATATTTCAAATTTAAACCCTGTTGAAAACGGTAAACCCGTACGTGTTGGTCGTAAATTGAATGCAGAAGGAAAATTGGTGCGTATTTCTTTAAAATCAGGAGAGGTAATCTAAAATGAACACAGCAAGTTTAAAACAAGATTATAGCGAACGTATCGTTCCTATCTTAATGAAAGAATTTGGTTACAGCTCAGTTATGCAATCTCCAAAATTGGAGAAAATTGTGCTAAATCAAGGACTTGGAATAGCAGTAGCCGATAAAAAAATTATCGAGATAGCTATAAATGAAATGACAACAATTACTGGTCAAAAAGCAGTTGCCACCATTTCGAAAAGTGATATTTCTAACTTCAAATTACGTAAAAAAATGCCTATCGGCGTTCGTGTTACATTACGTGGAGATAAGATGTATGAATTTTTGGAACGTTTGGTACGTGTAGCTTTGCCTCGTATGCGTGACTTCAAGGGAATTGGAAATAAATTGGATGGAAGAGGTAATTATACCTTGGGTATTCAGGAACAAATTATTTTCCCTGAAATTAACATAGATGGACTTACCCGTTTATTGGGAATGAACATCACTTTTGTAACAACAGCCAAAACCGATGAAGAAGGTTATGCATTGTTGAAAGAATTTGGCTTACCATTCAAAAAAAACTAATTTAGAAATACAATGGCAAAAGAATCAATGAAAGCCCGCGAGGTGAAAAGAGCCAAAATGGTTGCTAAATACGCTGAGAAACGTGCTAAATTTATCGCTGAAGGAAATTACGATGGACTTCAATCGATACCTAAAAATGCATCTCCAGTTCGTTTGCACAACCGTTGCAAAATCACCGGTCGTCCTAAAGGTTATATGCGTTTGTTTGGAATTTCGCGTATTCAATTTCGTGAAATGGCATCAAACGGTTTAATTCCGGGAGTGAAAAAAGCATCATGGTAGAGACGAGGCATGCCTCGTGTGTACTTAACAAAATGAAATTATTAAATATTGTCCCGATGGTCGGGATCAATTTAAAAACAACAATATGACAGATCCAATAGCAGATTATCTTACGAGATTGCGGAACGCCATTAAAGCAAACCACCGTGTGGTGGAAGTTCCTGCTTCAAATTTGAAAAAAGAAATGACCCGGATATTGCATGAAAAAGGCTATATCCTCAACTACAAATTCGTAGAAGAAGGTCCACAGGGCAGTATTAAAATTGCCTTAAAGTACGATCAGGTTAACAAAGTTAGCTCGATTAAAAAAATGATCAGAGTTTCGACTCCCGGTCTTCGTCAATATGTTGGCTACAAAGATATGCCACGTGTATTGAACGGATTGGGAATTGCCATTCTTTCTACTTCTAAAGGTGTTATGACCAACAAAGAAGCACTCGATTTAAAATTGGGTGGTGAAGTTATTTGTTACATTTATTAATAGGAGGAAAGAAAAATGTCAAGAATAGGAAAATTACCCATAAGCATTCCAGCGGGTGTAAACATCACGATAAATGATACATTGGTTACCGTAAAAGGTCCAAAAGGTGTATTAACTCAGGAAATCAATCCTAATGTTGTTATAACAGTTGAAGGTAATGAGTGTATTGTAACTCGTCAGAATGACGAAAAACAAAGCCGTTCATTTCATGGATTGTATCGTTCATTGATCAATAATATGGTTATCGGAGTATCAGAAGGATACAAGAAAACCCTTGAATTAGTTGGTGTTGGATATCGTGTGTCGAATCAGGGACAGGTTATTGAATTTGCTTTAGGTTATACTCATAATATCTTTTTGAGCTTGCCTGATACAATCAAAATTGAAACAAAAAGTGAACGTAATCAAAATCCGGTACTTATATTGGAAAGCAGCGACAAACAACTTATTGGTCAGGTTTGCGCAAAAATTCGTTCATTCCGTAAACCGGAACCTTACAAAGGAAAAGGTGTTAAATTCGCGGGTGAAGTACTTCGCCGCAAAGCAGGTAAATCTGCCGGTAAATAATTTACGTAAACTTGTGAAATTATGACAACAAATTTAGATAGAAGAATTAGAATCAAAGCACATATCCGTCACAAAGTGGCTGGAACTGCACAAAGACCTCGTATGACTGTTTTCAGAAGTAATACTCAAATTTATGCTCAATTAATTGATGACGTGAATGGAGTAACATTGGCAGCTGCTTCATCATTGGGTTTAAAAGAAAAAGCAACAAAAACAGAACAAGCTGCAAAAGTAGGCACTTTGGTAGCTAAAGTTGCATTAGAAGCCGGAATTACAACTGTGGTATTTGACCGTAACGGTTATTTGTATCATGGTAGAGTTAAACAATTAGCTGAAGCTGCTCGCGAAGGTGGTCTTAAATTTTAATCAAGTATGGCAACAAATATGAATAAAGTTAAATCGACCAACGATTTAGAATTGAAAGAAAGATTAGTAGCTATTAATCGTGTTACTAAAGTAACCAAAGGTGGACGTACATTCAGTTTTTCAGCAATCGTTGTTGTTGGAAATGAAGATGGTATTGTAGGCTGGGGACTAGGTAAAGCCGGTGAGGTAACTGCTGCTATTGCAAAAGGAACTGAAGCTGCAAAGAAAAACTTGATTAAAGTTCCTGTTTTTAATGGAACAATTCCTCACGCTCAAGTTTCAAAATTTGGTGGTGCTCAGGTATTTATTAGCCCTGCTTCGCATGGTACTGGAGTAAAAGCCGGTGGTGCAATGCGTGCAGTACTCGAAAGTGTTGGTGTTACCGATGTATTGGCCAAATCAAAAGGTTCATCGAATCCTCACAATTTAGTAAAGGCAACAATTGTTGCTCTGGGTGAACTTCGTGATGCTCATACTGTGGCTCAAAACAGAGGTGTTTCACTTGATACAGTGTTTAACGGATAAAACTACAACATTATGGCAACTATAAAAATTAAACAAGTAAGAAGTAAAATCAAAAGTCCAAAAGTTCAAAAACTAACATTGGAAGCTTTGGGTTTGAAAAAAATGAATGCCGTAGTTGAACACGAAGCAACTCCTCAAATTTTGGGAATGGTAGCAAGAGTGCATCATCTGGTTGAAGTTATCAAATAGTATTATTCTTTGAATCTTTAAAAAATAAGATATGAATTTAAGTAATTTAACCCCGGCAGTAGGTTCTGTAAAAACTAGAAAAAGAATTGGTCGTGGTACCGGATCTGGTTTAGGTGGAACCTCTACAAAAGGTCACAAAGGTCAAAAATCACGTTCCGGATATTCTAAAAAAATCGGTTTTGAAGGTGGTCAAATGCCAATTCAACGTCGTTTGCCAAAATTTGGTTTTAAAAACGTTAATCGTGTTGAATATAAAGCAATCAATATTGATACACTTCAAACTTTAGCACAAGCAAATAACTTAACTAAAATTAGCGTTAGCGATTTAAGAGAAGCAGGTTTTGTTTCAAGAACTGCTTTGGTGAAAATTTTAGGAAAAGGTGTTTTGACTGTAAAAATTGAAGTAGAAGCTAATGGTTTCTCAAAATCTGCAGAAGAAGCAATTGTTGCTGCAGGTGGAACTGTTGTAAAATTATAATAACATGAAGAAACTCATAGAGACAATCAAAAATATCTGGAAGATTGAAGACCTTCGTAGTAGATTACTCACAACATTATTGTTTGTGATGATTTATCGTTTTGGTTCTTATGTAGTACTTCCGGGTATTGACCCAAATGCTTTGACTGCTTTGAAAGCTCAAACAAGTGGTGGTTTGCTTGCTTTATTGGATATGTTTTCGGGTGGTGCGTTTGCAAATGCTTCAGTATTTGCATTGGGTATCATGCCATACATTTCTGCTTCTATCGTTATTCAACTTCTAACTATCGCTGTACCGTATTTTCAAAAAATGCAACGCGAAGGTGAAAGTGGACGACGTAAAATGAATCAATTTACACGTTATCTTACCGTTGGTATTTTGCTGTTGCAAGGACCATCGTATTTGGTAAACTTAAGTGTACAATTAGCACAAGCAGGTTCAGCTGTCCCTAGTGGATTCCTTTTTACAATTACTTCTACACTTATACTTTGTGGTGGTAGTATGTTTGTAATGTGGCTTGGTGAGCGTATTACCGATAAAGGTATTGGAAATGGTATATCATTTATTATCTTGGTAGGTATTATTTCTCGTTTTCCGGGAGCCCTTATCAAAGAATTTGCCTCACGTTTGGGTGATGCTGGTGGTGGTTTGATCATGTTCCTATTTGAACTTATATTATTATTAGTTGTTATTGCAGCTTCTATAATGTTGGTACAAGGAACTAGAAAAATACCGGTACAATATGCTAAACGTGTTGTTGGAAACAAACAATATGGAGGAGTTCGCCAATATATTCCATTAAAGATAAATGCTGCAGGTGTAATGCCAATCATTTTTGCTCAAGCAATTATGTTTATTCCGGTGACTTTAGCTGGTTTTGCAAACTCACAATCGATGAGTGGATTTATTGGTGCATTTATGAACAATACCGGAGTTTGGTATAACCTTGTATTTGGACTTTTAATTGTAGTATTTACGTATTTCTATACGGCTATTACTATAAATCCAACACAAATGGCAGAGGAAATGAAACGCAATAATGGCTTTATTCCAGGAATTAAACCAGGTAAACGTACAGCGGAGTATTTAGATTTAATCATGTCTCGTATTACTTTGCCTGGATCTATATTTTTAGCAATAATTGCTGTAATGCCAGCATTTGCTCAACTTCTAGGAATTAATCAGGCATTTGCATCTTTCTTTGGTGGAACATCTTTGTTGATTTTGGTTGGTGTAGTACTCGATACATTACAGCAAATTGAAAGCCATTTATTAATGCGTCATTACGACGGATTATTAAAATCAGGAAGAATTAAAGGACGTACCGGTGGTGCTGCTGCCTACTAAAGCGAAAGCAAATGATTTTTTTAAAATCGGACGAAGAAATTGATTTACTTCGTTTAAGTAATCAGATAGTAGCTAAAACGTTAGCTGAAATGGCAAAAATAATTGCTCCGGGTGTAAGCACGGAACAATTAAATAAAGTTGCCGATGAATTTATAAGGGATAATGGTGGTGTTCCGGGATTTTTGGGATATCATGGTTTTCCGAAATCAATTTGTACTTCAGTAAACGAACAAGTTGTACACGGAATACCTTCTGAAAAAGTAATTCTTGAAGATGGTGATATTGTTTCAGTTGATTGTGGAGTGCTAATGAATGGTTTCCATGGTGATTCTGCCTATACTTTCTGTGTAGGAAATGTAAAACCAGAAATTGTTGATTTATTACGCACAACTAAGGAATCTTTATACAAAGGTATAGAGCAGGCTGAAGAAGGTAAACGATTAGGTGATTTAGGCAGTGCAATACAAAATCATTGCGAAAATCGCGGATATTCGGTGGTACGTGAAATGATTGGACATGGTGTTGGACGAAATTTGCACGAATCACCCGAAGTACCGAACTATGGTCGACGTGGAAATGGAATTATGCTAAAATCAGGAATGACCATTGCTATTGAACCAATGATTAACCTTGGTACAAGAAATCTTGTGTTTGAAAAAGATGGTTGGACAACCCGAACATTGGATCGTAAAGTTTCAGCTCATTTTGAACATTCGATTGCAATTAGACGAGGTAAAGCTGATATATTATCGAGTTTTGAATTTATTGAACAAATTTTAGGAAGTAAAGCAATTTAATTTATGGCCAAACAAACAGCAATTGAGCAAGATGGTAAGATAATTGAAGCATTATCTAACGCTATGTTTCGTGTCGAATTGGAAAACGGTCACGTTATAACAGCTCATATTTCAGGCAAAATGCGAATGCATTATATTAAAATCCTGACTGGTGACAAAGTGAAAGTTGAAATGTCGCCCTATGATTTGTCGAAAGGAAGAATCTCATTTAGATACAAATAAAATTAAATATTTTCCCCATGAAAGTAAGAGCATCTGTAAAAAGGCGCACGGACGATTGCAAAATTGTACGTAGAAAAGGTCGCCTGTATGTTATCAACAAAAAAAATCCTAAGTTTAAACAACGTCAAGGATAATTAATTATTTTTTGAAAAAATAAGTTTATGGCTATAAGAATTGTCGGAGTAGATTTACCTCAAAACAAAAGAGGAGAAGTTGGATTGACTTATATCTACGGAATAGGTCGCAATAGTGCAAAAAAGATTTTAGAAACTGCCGGTGTTGATATCAACATCAAAGTGAAAGATTGGACAGACGACCAAGCAGCTAAAATCCGCGAAATCATTGGAGCGGGATTCAAAGTGGAGGGTGACCTTCGCTCTGAGGTACAAACGAACATCAAGCGTTTGATGGATATCGGTTGTTACCGCGGTGTACGTCACCGTATTGGTTTACCATTGAGAGGACAAAGTACGAAAAATAATGCTCGTACTCGTAAAGGTAAAAAGAAAACTGTTGCAAACAAGAAAAAAGCAACTAAATAAAAGGTAATTAACTGTTTGCGAATTTTAGAAAAAGCAAAATAATATTCAATTAATATGGCAAAGAAAACAGTTGCAGCCAAAAAAAGAATCGTTAAAGTAGATGGAGTTGGTCAATTGCACGTACACTCTTCATTTAACAACATTATCGTTACACTTGCAAATGGAAGTGGTCAAGTAATATCTTGGTCATCAGCCGGTAAGATGGGATTCCGTGGCTCAAAGAAGAACACCCCTTATGCTGCTCAAATGGCTGCTCAAGATTGTTCAAAAGTTGCATTAGATTTGGGCTTGAAAAAAGTAAAAGCCTACGTAAAAGGACCGGGAAATGGTCGTGAATCAGCTATTCGTACAATACACGGTGCAGGCATCGAAGTAACCGAAATTGTTGATGTTACACCACTTCCACACAATGGTTGTCGTCCTCCAAAAAGGAGAAGAGTATAATTAGAAGATTTGAAAATTTTGAAATTTGATGATTTGAAGATTTAATAAGTGTACAACTGATGTATGGATTGATTTTGATTGCAGAATAAAAACCTCTCAGCAATCGCGGCGCTATCAATGCAAAATCAAGAGGCACAAACCATAAACAAATAAATATAAAAAAAAATGGCAAGATATATTGGACCAAAGTCAAGAATAGCTCGTAAGTTTGGTGAAGCTATTTTCGGACCAGATAAAGTGTTGGCTAAAAAGAATTATCCTCCTGGACAACACGGTCAAGGTCGTCGTAAAAAAACATCGGAATACGGTATTCAATTACGCGAAAAACAAAAAGCTAAATACACTTATGGAGTGTTGGAGAAACAATTCCGTAATATGTATGAAAAAGCCCACAGCACCAAAGGTGTTACCGGTGAGGTATTATTACAATTGTTGGAATCACGTTTGGACAACCTTGTATTTCGTTTAGGTTTTGCGCCTACACGCTCAGGTGCTCGCCAATTGGTTAGTCACAAACATATTACAGTTGATGGCAAAGTACTTAACATTGCTTCATGTCATGTTAAACCAGGACAAGTAATTGCTGTACGTGAAAAAAACAAATCGATGGAAGTAATTAATGCTTCATTGGAAGGTTTTAATCACAGCAAATATCCTTGGATTGAATGGAATGCATCAACTATGTCAGGAACTTACCTGCATATCCCGGAACGTGAAGATATTCCAGAAAATATCAAAGAACAGTTAATCGTTGAGTTGTACTCTAAATAATAATTGAATCCATGGCTATATTAGCATTTCAAAAACCCGAAAAGGTAATCATGTTGGAGGCTGACGCATTTCAAGGTAAATTTGAATTTCGTCCGTTAGAACCCGGTTATGGTATTACAGTAGGTAATGCTTTACGCCGAATCCTATTGTCTTCGTTAGAAGGTTTCGCTATTACTTCCATTAAAATAGAAGGAATCGATCATGAGTATTCAACTATTCCGGGAGTAATTGATGATGTTACTAACATCATTCTGAATTTGAAGCAAGTACGTTTCAAACAAATAGTGGAAGATATAGAAAGCGAAAAGGTAACTATTACAGTTTCGGGTACTTCAGCATTTAAAGCTGGTGACATAGGAAAGTATTTTACAGGTTTTGAGGTGTTGAACCCTAAACTGGTAATTTGCGAACTAGATCCTACTGCAAGTTTTCAAATTGATATTACTGTAAACAAAGGGCGCGGTTACGCACCATCGGAAGAAAATAAAGTTGCCAATGCCGAAATTGGTGTTATTCCGATTGATGCTATCTTCACACCAATTCGTAATGTAAAATACGCTATCGAAAATTATCGTGTAGAGCAGGTTACTGATTACGAAAAATTGGTAATTGAGATTAGTACCGATGGTTCTATTCATCCAAAAGAAGCTTTGAAAGAAGCAGCTAAAATTCTGATTCATCATTTTATGTTGTTCTCTGACGAAAAAATCTCGTTAGAAACCACTGAAAATGAAACTGGTGATGAGTTTGACGAAGAAATTTTGCACATGCGTCAATTGCTTAAAACAAAATTAACTGACCTCGAACTTTCTGTTCGTGCTCTTAATTGTTTGAAGGCAGCCGATGTTGATACATTGGGACAACTTGCAGGATATCACCGTCATGACTTATTGAAATTCCGCAATTTTGGAAAAAAATCACTTACTGAGTTAGAAGAAAAATTAGAAAGCTTAAGTCTATCGTTCGGAATGGATATAGCTAAATATAAATTAGATAAAGAATAGAGAGATGAGACATAATAAAAAATTCAACCACTTAGGCCGTAAAACGGCTCACAGAAAGGCAATGTTGGCCAATATGGCTTCTTCTCTTATTCAACATAAGAGAATTGCTACTACTTTGGCAAAAGCAAAAGCCCTTCAAGTATATGTAGAACCTTTATTGACAAAAGCTAAAGAAGATACAACACATTCACGTCGTACTGTATTTAGTTATTTACAAAACAAAGAAGTTCTTACCGAATTGTTTGGTGATGTAGCTGTTAAAATTGCCAATCGTCCTGGAGGTTATACCCGTATTTTACGTACAGGTTTCCGTCAAGGCGATAATGCCGAAATGTGTATTATCGAATTGGTAGATTATAACGAAAATATGTTGAAGGAAAAAGCAACTAAAAAAGCTGCACGTACACGTCGTTCTGCTGCTGCAAAGAAAGTTGAAACTGCTGCTCCGGTGGCTGTTGAAGCTGTATCGGCACCAGTTGTTGAAACACCAGCACCTGTTGCAAAAGAAGTTGAAGAAACACCTGCAGCTGAGTAATTCAGGAGAAACTATAATTTAAAAAACGGAATAGGCTGTGGCTTATTCCGTTTTTTTGCGTTTATGCTTATTGAGAGCTTCGCTTGGAGTGAAATTCTCACTTGCAACGAAGCCAAAAAATCCTTTTGTTGTCTGGCTATTCGCCAGATACAGTTTTTTTTGAGGTTAAGCACAAACTCCATCCCCAAAAAACGAACAATGGGTTGCAACAAGAGGTTACAACCCATTGATCGATGGATTTATGCCAATTAAAGAGAGCTTCAAAAAGACTGAAACCCTCGTCTAATCTTATTTTCATTAGTCATTTTTGAAGTATGAATGTACCTTTCTGTGAAGGTAAGGCTATTTAAGTGTAAATAAATAAAATAAATAATTAATTATTTGAAAATAAATACAT
>JBMOHG010000015.1:0-19353 GCA_049317965.1 Paludibacter sp. | reverse complement strand
AAAGAAGAAAGAGCTAACACTTTAACACATGCTATTGGAATAATTTTCGGAATTGTTGCCGGTGGTTTTTTAATTCAGAAAGCTATTAATAGTAATAATATTTGGGCGATAACAAGTGTTTCAGTTTACGTATTATTTATGACATTTTCTTATGTCACTTCCACACTTTATCATGTTGATAAGGATGAAAAAAGAAAATTATTGCGTCGGAAGTTCGATCATGCGGCTATTTATGTTCATATTGCAGGTACCTATACACCATTTACTTTGGTTGTTTTGCGTAATGAAAATTACTGGGGCTGGTCGTTATTCGGAGTTATATGGACAGCAGCAATAGCCGGGATTTTTCTTAGCTTTTTGAAACTTAAAAATGCCAGCAAACTCGAAACCGCTTGTTATGTAGCTATGGGCTGGGTAGTTGTAGTAGCTTTTAAACCTTTAATAGACGCACTTTCGGTCAATAATTCTATGCCGGCACTTTACTGGTTAATAGGAGGAGGATTGTTTTACACTGTTGGTTCAGTACTTTATTCATTCAAAAAAATTCAATACATGCACGCGATTTGGCATTTATTTGTTTTGGGCGGAAGTGTATGTCACGCTTTGGCAATTTGGAATATTAAATTTTAAAAAGCTTAATCAATTAGAACTTTATTCCCCAAAAAAGTAAGTCACACAAAAAAAGTGGTAGCACCCGAACATCTGGAGCTACCACTTTTTACTTGAATTAGGTAAAGTTTTTATTATACTAAATACTGACAGTTATCTGTAGAAGTTTAGTTTTGTCATTTTTTTTAGAAAGGTAAATCACTTCCTTCGGTTGCGGCAGGAGCAGCGTCAAAAGAGCCTGTAGGGGTAGACGTAACTGCCACTGGAGCAGAAGAAGCACCATTTTTATCAACTTTCCATGCACGAATATTAGTGAACCATCTACCGTTATATTCTTTACTTTCTATATCAAAACTAACGTTAACCATTTCGTCAATAGCAATCGGAAATTGATCTATTTTATCACCAAAAAGATTGAAACATACTTTTTTTGGATATTGATCGGCTGTTTCCAGCACATAATCTTGCGAACGCCATGTTCCATTTTTTCCTTGTCCTGTTGCAATTGGCAACACTGCAATAATTTTTCCTGAGATTTCCATTCTGTTTGTTCTTATTAAATATTGATTTTAGAACGACAAAGATAATGAAGAAAAGATGAAGTGCAAACAATTAAATCGGATTTTGTTGCCAATATTACTAAAACAACAATTGTAAATGATTAATTTTATAAAAGAGTTAAACGTTTTTGAACAAAACAGGAAGAACATTGTTTCAATATTAATTCTAAAATCAAGTAAAAATTAATAATTATGAAAAAAAACATGGGCTCTTATGACAAATTAATTCGACTTGGCTTGGCTATCGTTTTAATAATTTTGTTTTACAAAGGTGTTCTGCCTCAGCCATTGGGAATTATTTCACTCGTTTTGGCACTGGTATTTACAGTAACAAGTTTAGTGAGTTTTTGCCCACTTTACACTTTGTTTGGCATCAGTACCTGTAAAAAGGAAAAATAGTATTTCATTATTTTCCAAAAAAAAGCAATCCTTAATAGATAGGGGTTGTTTTTTTTATTTTTAAAACTACAGATTATATTACACGGTTTTCATTAGCTAAACGAAAAGCTTTGCCTATCATATTTGACAATACGAGAAGCAAAGCTTTTTTATTTTGATAAGTCGAATTATTTGAGCGGTTTATCTCGAATAAATATATTCTGAATTTTTGTAACCTTTATTATCCTGAAACCAATCCTGATATTTTTCACCATTGCTTTCTGCCCAATTAATAAAGTAGTTGTAACCTTTTTCTATAGATACTTTTTCAATAGGATAATCAAATCCTTGCAAAATATTTATAGCCCAAGGTAAATTGTTTTTAGTTCGATAATAATGAGCTCCGGTAGAATTGTCGTCGTAAGTTCCAAATAATTCTTTATTCACAAGTGAAGTTGGTAAAGCATCGGCTAAGTGAATTTCACGTCCGCGTTCTCCTTTGGCAGTATTTGAAACTATATAAAAATTAAATTTATCGGTAGTTAATTCCTTAATTGATATTTTCTTAGCCATTGGCATTGTAACTGTCATTTCAACATAAGGAACAAATGTGGCAGTTTTTTCTACATTTACACCTATGGTTCCACCGCCCGGAGGTCTCATTATTGAAAAGAAATCATCAAATACAATACAGTTTGCAAATTCTTGATTTTCTTCCAAACCATTATTTTTAAATTTAAATAAAGAACTGCCCTCTAGTACTTTATTCCCTTTTACAGCTTCAATAATTTCAGGTGCTATGCCATCTAATTGAAAACCGAATGCATTTTTATAACCCGCACCTGAAGCGCGTACAATAAAGTTAGCAATAATCTCAACTAAATTATTCTCAGCATTTGTTACACGGTTCATTTTATAATCAACCACCACATCATTTAAGTCATAATCGCCTTTTGCTGGCCAGTTATCTTCAAATGCCAATGTGCCGAAGGTTTTATCATTAGGATAATAATTATTATATGCGCGTGTAGCATCTTCAGGATAAGCATCATCTGCATCCTGAACGCCATCTTTATCCTTGTCTGCAATTATTGCCATTGGCAAGCAATGATTAGAAGGATCGGACCAATATTCACCAGGAATTACTATATCATCTGAAAAAATTCTGCTTGTCCCACCACTTCCAACACAAGTAATTAAGATTTTATATGGCTGACTTGAATTGACTAGGGCTGCAGGCATCGGAATTGATAAATCCTTTACCCAAATGTCAAACGGTTTTGGAAAGTTGTAAGTGTAGAAAACGGTTGTAGCACCTTCTTTTATTACATTATTTTGATTGGCATCATAAGAAATATACGAGAAAATAATTGTTCTGGTAGTTCCACCATCATTTTCCAGTCTGGTTTTCAATGTTATATTTCCACTTTCGGGTTTAATCCATGGTGTTTTGGCCCAGCTTGCTTCATTCGAAAGACTTGTAAGTTGGTTCGAACGTAAGCTCCAGTTACCAGATATTCTAAACTCAACATTTGAGTAAGCAATTCCGCCAAAATTCCAGCAATTACCTTGTTCAATGGCTCTGTTACCCGACTCGCAATTCAAGGTAATTTGTGCAGCTTGTATAGTTAATGAAGTTATCATTAAACTAACTATTACTATTGATTTAATCCACATTGTTTTCATTTTTCTTTAATTTTTTAGTTTAGTCAGTTATTGTTGGAATAAATGAGAAAGAAACTTTGTTGTTTTCAATGCTTGACTCTTGCTCAATAGCACCAAATTTTAATTGGATTTTAGTTTCTGTTGATGGAACAACCATGTTAAATTTTAGATTTTCGTTTATTGAATGAAAACCTGAATAGAAAATTTTATCTTGACCTTTAAGTGAAAGGGTAGATTTTACAGCTGCTATATCTGTTAAAGCAGGAAGTCCGGTAATGGAAATTTCTACAATTTTCGAAGTACTCCAATCAAAATCGGGTGATACTTTGAGTTCTGACATATTTTTAGCACCTATTGTAGTGGTATCTAATTGAATGTCATCTTGACATCCCACCATTGCAACAGCTAAAATGATTAGTGCGAATTGAAATAGTTTTTTCATTTTATTTGGAAATTAATTAATTGATTTTATTTGTTTTGAAAATTAAATGTTTTATTAATACAATAAATAAAGAATAATTTCCTACTTAAATTTATCAATCATTGTACCAATAATATAAGTATCTAGAATTCAAATCAATAATTCAAAATATAATTTCTTTTGCTATTCAAAAACGAAGAGTTATATTCTAATATGAAGCATTGAAGAATTTGTAAATAAAATATCAAGCTATTTTGAAAAAATTGAGTCCTGAAAAATTCTGGATCAATAAGGAATGAAAGCTACTAAATTTCCAATAGTCTGGATAGAACAATTGAAGTTGGTAAGTGAGAGTATAAGTACTTGTAAAACAAATAACTAAGTTTTTTTTCTAATTGGCAACAGTTTGTATTATTTTCTTTGCAATATCTTCGGGAGAAAGTACAAAGTCAATATAACCGCTTGCTATGGCACTTTCGGGCATGTCAGGTTGTTTTGCTGTTTCCGGTTTTTGTGCAATGGTAATTCCACCCGCTTCTTTTATGCTTTTTAATGCAACTGCTCCATCACCATCGAAGCCAGAAACTATTACAGCCATAAGTTTACCGTCCCAATTTTCGGCCATAGAATTCATAAAAACAGTAATTACATCGGGCCATCCCCAAGGTTTGGAAATTGTTTTTAAACGAAATTCACCTTCAAATAAATGTAAATCACGGTTCGAAGGTATAATAAAAACATGGTTTGGTTGAATATCAAGTTTCTCGGTAATGAGATCAACAGGCATTTTTGTATAATGTGGCAAAATCTCATGAAGCAAAGTAGCCACTGTCCTTAAATGATTAACTATGACAATAGCAACACCCATATTATCAGGTAAATGCTTTAGCAAACGGATGTATGCATCCAATCCACCAGCTGAACCACCCACACAAACTATCGGAAAATTCGCATTTTTATTTTTCATTTTAATCCTTTTTCTGGTAAAAGCATGACTTGAAGTCATATTATTACTTAATGAACTGCTTATTTTATTCTCAACTTATTTTTCAACTTTTGAATTATTTTGCCTTCATTTTTATTTTCTGTTTCACCAATCAGAAATCCGTAAACTTTAAGTGATTCGATATGATCGCATACAATTTTAAACATGCCGATGAGTGGAATAGCCAGAAAAATTCCCGAAACACCCCAGATTAATTCTCCAATAACCAATGCTACAATAGTTGTAAATGCATTTATTTTTACTAGTGGACCTAAAATTAATGGGCTCAATATCCATTCCTGGATAAATTGCACAAGCATGTAAACGATTATTATACCTGCCACCAATGGCAATGTGGCACCTTGTACAATAGCAACCAAGACGGTAAGTGTGGTTCCTGTCAGATTTCCAATAAACGGAACAATTTCCAGCAAACCGCAAAGTATGGCAAAGAACAGCGCATTTTTCACTCCGATCAAACTAAACCCAATTCCATACATAATCCACAGACAGAATATCATTTTTGTAAGCCCAAACAAATATTGTTGAGATACGTGAGTTATACTCGAAAGCATTTTCATCATTTCTATTTGTTGAGCCGGACGAATTAGTTTAAGAATGAATCGTGCTAAATGAGTTCGAAAATACAAAAACAAAAAAATGTATGCCAATACCAATATAAAATTGATAGAAATAGCAACCAACGAGCCCGCCAGTACTTGCATAATACCGGTTATTGAAAAATTTTCGCTACCCAACAACTCGGACTGCTTTTGTAGAGTTATTCCAAAATTTGTAAAAATGTACCGCTGAATGCTATTGAAAGATTCAATAATTTTTTCCGAAAGCATTGAAAATTCTTTACTCAATTGGTTTATCTGCCAAATTATCAGCGCACACACTCCAGATATTGTTATTAAAAGTGCTAATAAACAGATAATTACTGCAATTACTTTATTAACCTTCTTTTTTTCCATCCATTTACAAAATGGCAAAAATAATGTAGCCAAAATACCCGCAATACACAAAGGAATAAGAAATCCTTTGGCTAAGTACAATCCTGCAATTATTAGAAAAAGAAGGAAAAGTGGCTGAATAACAGCTTTCGAAACTATTGTCATAGTTAAGGTTTTCAATAATATTGTGCGTTCTTAATTTAGATATTTACTTTCCAGCGACTTTAATAATTCATTATAGCGGTCGTGAATATCGAGTCCCAAAAATTCATCATTAATGATATTGAATTGCTTCGAAATTTCAATCTGTGCCTCCACACTTAAAGCTTTATTTGCTAATGGAAAAAAGTCATTTTCTTCCTTTTTTATGTGATTATCAATTAACTGCACATAATTTGCCATACAGTCGGCTATTCTTTCGCCCGAAAATGTACTTCCAAGTTTACAGTTTACTACACAGCACATTATCTCGTCAAGATAACCTTTCCCAATTGAATGTTCATTTATTATCAAACCTATATTTTTGAATGGGTGTTTACTTAATAATAGTGCAGGGAAAAAAACTGTTTCTTCCTTATTCCTGTGACATTTATTGACATAAACGAATAGAAAATCAACAATCTGCTCCACATCGTTTGTGTAAAAAACTTTTTTGTTTTTAATATTGTCAGAAATACTACTCATTACATTCAGCATTAGCCGAATGGCTTTGTGCTCGGTCATTAAATCTTCTGTTGGGCTCATAATTTTGGGTGTTTTATAATGAATTTGATTTATAATTTTGGACTTTTATTTTTGGAATTTATTAATTTGTATATCTCAAACCAGATCACAGTGGACATTCCAGCCAAAATACAAATAAGAACTTGCACTAAGGAAAGTTTATCAAACTGAAACAATTCAAGAAAAAATGGCACGTTGAGTATCAATGTCAAAAAGAATATAGCACCACCAACTACCCACAAAACCGCTTTATTGGGTGTGGCAATAATCTTAAATATATTATCTATCCACGACCGATTGGTGAGAATTACCGCAATATTCGAAATTATCAGGGTGGTAAAAGCCATTGCCCGCACCTGATTTGGTTCGAACGAAAAGTGCAAACCACCCCAATAAACTGCTAACGTAACCAGCAGAATACCAACTCCCTGCAAACAGCTAAACAATATTTTTTTAGCTCCAAAAAAAGGTTCATCCAATTTCTTGGGCGGACGGCTCATCACGTTTTCTTCTTCTTTCTCTGCTTCGAAAATAATTGAACACGCCGGGTCGATAATTAATTCCATAAAAACGATGTGAACCGGCCAAAGAATAATGGGTAGATCGGCAATCAAAATTGGAATCAGCGATAATCCGGCTATGGGAACGTGAATGGCAAAGGTGTAACCAAACGCCTTTTGAAGATTATCGAAAATGCGTCGTCCCATGCGGATGGCAGCTACAATTGACGAAAAATTATCGTCCATCAATACCAGCGAAGAAGCTTCGCGAGCCACATCGGTTCCTTTTTGTCCCATGGCAATTCCTATGTCAGCCGATTTCAATGCCGGAGCATCATTGACACCATCACCAGTCATTGCCACAATTTCGCCGTTGCGTTTCAGTGCTTCTACAATTTTTAGTTTTTGTTCGGGTACAACACGCGCAAAAACATTGATATCCTTAATTTTATGGCTTAATTCTTTTTCAGATATTGATTTTAACTCATCACCTGTCATACATTTATCAGGTTTTTCAAGTCCTATTTCCATGGCAATATGTTGCGCTGTAACCGGATAATCGCCAGTAATCATTATCACCCGTATTCCTGCTTTTTGGCATTCACTCACAGCTTGTTTCACATTACTACGGATAGGGTCAGAAAGTCCAATCAAGCCAATAAAATCAAATTTGAAATCGTGCTGAATATCGGGTAATTCTTTGCTGCTTATTTTTGCTTTTGCCACTCCCAATACGCGCAATCCTTTCGAAGCCAGCTCTTCAACTGCTGCCGACAATCGTTTTTTCTCTTTCGCATCCAAATGACACAAGTCAAAAATGGCTTCGGGTGCTCCCTTGGTAGCAATAACTTTAGCCTGCGTACTTTTTTCTGAAAATACACGCGACATAGCCAGCAATTCTTTCGAAAGTGGATATTCCTTTATCATTTCCCATGTTTTGTGAATATGTTCCGTTCCTTTCAGTTGCATTTTACCCATTTCGGTAATGGCTTTTTCCATTGCGTCGAAAGGGTTTATTTGGCTTGACAAAATACCAAACTCCATTATTTCGTGGAAATCATCGTGCAATAATTTTCCTTTTTCAATTTCAGCAAAATCTTTTCCGTTATAAAGCTGTGCTACTTTCATCACATTTTCGGTGAGCGTTCCGGTTTTGTCGGTACAAAGCACAGTGGCAGAGCCAAGCGTTTCGATAGCAGTCGGATTACGTGTCAGCACTTTCTTTTTGGACATTCGCCAAGCTCCCAATGCCATAAATATGGTGAGAATAACAGGAAATTCTTCTGGTAACATAGCCATTGCCAGCGTTATTCCAGCCAAAAAACCATTTATCAAATTTCCACGTGTTAATGTGAAACCAATAACCACCAATACACAAAGAATGCCTGCAATTATAGTTAATTTAAAAACCAACGAACCCATTTCCTTTTTCAGTCGGGTTGGTTCTTCTTTTACATCTCCCAGGGCTTTACCAATTTTACCAATTTCGGTATTTATTCCAATACTTGTTACACGTGCAATACCATTGCCTTGTACAATCATGGAACCTGAATATACAAACGGCAAATCGTCACCACCGGGTTGTGTAATTTCCAGTTTTTCGTCCCAATCACATTTTCGCACTGAAACTGATTCGCCAGTTAGCAATGATTCGTCAGCCAGCAAATTGACCGATTGAATTACTGTGGCATCGGCCGGTACACGGTCACCTTCCTGCAAAATAATTAAATCCTCTGTAACTACTTCCACACCTGCAATTCGTACTTCTATGCCATCGCGAATAACCAATGCCCTGGGACTTGCCATATCTTTCAGAGCATCAAGTGCTTTTTCGGTTTTCTTTTGTTGGAAAAATTCAATTCCCATGATAACGAAAACGAAACAAAGCAGCATGATACCTTCTTTCATATCGCCCAACACTAGGTACAAGCTACCACATGCTACCAACAGAATAAACATAGGTTCTTTTACAACTCCTAATGCAATGGAAAGGAAGTTTTTGGGTTTGGAAGATGGTAGCATATTTAATCCTTCCGAAGCTAATTCTTCAGCCGCTTGAGCAGTCGTTAAACCTGTAAGTTTTGAAGGACTGGTGATAGTAGTTTCGTTTTTCATAATAAATAAGCCCCCAAACCCCCTAAAGGGGGCTTTTGATTAGTAATGTTATTTGTTTAATGGAAAAATATATAATTTGTTTTTTCGAATACTGCGTCTTAAACCCCCTTATTACTCCCTCTCCATTTGGAGAGGGTTGGGGTGAGGTCAGGGGATTGGGGGCTGTGCTTTTTTCGCAATTTCACTAGGTGCAACCTTCCCCGAAAACATATTGGCATAAGCATGTGTAAACTCGGCTCCAAATAAAACAATTGCTGATGAATATGTAACCCAAAGCATTATGAGAATAATTGAACCCGCTGCACCATAACCTGTACCCGGGTTTGATTGACTGAAATATAATCCGAGTGCATATTTCCCAATTCCAAACAGAAATGCTGTGACAAATGATCCAATCCACACATGTTTCCATTTTATTTTGGCATCTGGTAGTATTTTGTACATCAGTGCAAATAATATGGCCAACACTATAAATGAAAAACCAGAATTAAGTAATTGTAGCAAAATTATAAATGAATCTGAAAATTGGGCACTCATCCATTTACCAAATGCTGCAATTATTGTGGAAACTAATAATGAAACGACAAGCAAAAATGCAAATGAAATGATTAAACCAAAAGAAAACAATCGAATTCGAATCACTTGCCAAATACCCGATTTTGTAATGTCCAATTTAACCTCCCAAACTTGATTTAACGCATTTTGAAATTCGACGAATACACCTGTGGCTCCTACCAGAATTGTAATTACTGCCATAATAGTTGCCAACAATGAGTTTCTCATTCTGCTGGCTTGCAATACTATATCCTGTATTTGGTTGGCTGTTTCGGCCCCCATGGATGACGTAAATTGTTCTGCTACCTGATTATTTACCGCTTCCTTGCCAAAGAAATAGCCGGCAAGTGTAATTATCACTACCAGCAATCCGGGCAACGAAAAAATGGCATAATAGGCTATTATACCACTTTCGCGCAAAGGATCTTTATCATACCAGTTTTTAAATGCGTTTTTTAAAACTTTAAAAACTTTTTGTATATGCGTTTTCATTGAGAGTAAAATTTTTAAAATAGAAACTATTACTTATCCGAAACTGTCAGTATTAATTCATTTCAGAAGAGAAGGCTTCAAGGTCGATGGGACTTCGGCAGGTAATAAGATTTTCGTAATAAAAAGTTATTATTTTTGATAATCTGAAACATTAAACAATTTACAAGCTTCAATATAAGGCATATTCAACATTTTGCTTTTGGTGTTGTACTTTATCGCAGCAGTTTTCAAGGCTGTAGAAGTACCCGGAATGGCAATAAATCTAAATTTATCACTTGTATTAAATGGTTGAGTGCTCATATCGCACGTAAATTCTATACTTCCATATTGGTGAACTAAAAAACTCCAGTTTGCCCCCAGTACATAAGCGGGTAATGGTCTGATGGTAGTTGAATTATAAACATCACCATTGAGCCAAACATAAGCCAACACTACGCCGCCTTCAACTACATTTTGAGTCAAATCGGGTGCAGAAGCACTGAAGAACCAATCGCCGGCACTTCCCGACCATACAGTTGGACTAAACCATTCGGAATAATAAACTGCTGCATTTTGACCATCATTTCCTGCGGGTCCCTGTATTCCGTCCTGACCACTACATCCTATAAAAGTAAGAACTGAAATTGCAGCCAATAAAATGATTGAACTTATTTTTGTTTTCATAATAAATTGAATTTTAAAAAGATAAAAAATTGAATTTAGGAAATTACTAAATTTGAAGAGCAATGTTACAATTGTTCAATAATTTGTTTGTTGCAAAATATTGACAGAAATATTCATAATTCACGCATTGAATCATTTGGAATATAGATTATTCCTTCACTTCTCTTTTCTTTGTAGGAACAATAAACATTGGCACAGTAGTTTTCCGCATCACTTCTTCTGTAACACTGCCCATCACAATGTTTTCAAGCCATTTATGACTGTGCGAGCCCATTACAATCACGTCAACATCTAATTCCTCAGCCGTGACTAGGATACATTCAGCAAAATCGCCTTCTTTCACCACAGTTTGAATGGTCAAATCGCCAAGATGAATTTTGGTTTTTTGCAAAAATTGCTCTGAAGCATCCTTTAATTCCATTACGCTTTCTAATTGCAATGGTCCCATATTCAAATAGGTAAGCGAATAAGCCACCAGATCTACAATTACATGCACTAAAACAATTTCGGCATTCATGGCTTTTGCAAACGTAAAACCTACTTCGGATATTTTAATTGCTGTTGGATCGTAATCTAAAGCTATTAATACTTTGTTAATCTTGTTCGTTTTCATAAAGTTACGTTTAATCTCTCTTTTTGGTGGGAATTATAAACATTGGAATGGTTGATTTACGCAAAACTTCTTCTGTTACACTTCCCATAACTATGTTTTCCAACCATTTCTGACTGTGTGAACCCATAACTATAAAATCAGCCTTGATTTCGGTAGCTGCTTCTAGAATCATAGTGGCAAAATCGCCTTCTTTAAGCATGGTTTTAATTGATTTGGAAGCCAAATGTCGTTTTGCTTTTTCCAGAAAATTCCGCGACGCTTCATTTTGTATCTCTACCGTTTCGAGTGCATTGAGCGTGTCCAATTGCCAAACGCCCATATCTGCATATCCCGTCGAATACATGGCAGGACTAACCGAAACATGCAATAATGTAACTTCAGCACCCATTGCTTTTGCCATTGCAAAACCATCTTCAGCTACCTTCTTAGCCGTTGGATTATAGTCCATTGCAATCAATACTTTTTTAATTTTGTTCGTTTTCATTTTAGTTGATTTTTTTTAAAGTTTTAATTATCTGTATTTCCTTTAATTACAGGAATGATTCCTGACCTTTTTTCTAATTATCATGATTATCGCCACCCATACTGTACAGGTTATTTTCCTCATCTTCACTGCCAATTTCTTCCTGATTATCATCCAATTCAGAGCCCGGAACATCTAAATCGCTACCTGAGAAATCATCCGAAAAATCTTTTTGATTATTTTCAGTCATTTCTTCGTTTTCTTTTATTTTAGAAATGTCTTCGGGATTAATTTCTTCCTCTTCTTTATACTGATTGTAAATGTCTTCGCTCTCAGGATAAGATGGATATCCCGGTAAAATAATCTTTTTTCCGTTACCTTCTTGTCTTACAATTGGGTACTTGTTTTCTGTTAGTTTTTCCATGTCGAAATTATTAAATAATAGTTTGTTCTGAACCTAAGATAAGATTTTAATACTTTCATAATAGGATGATTTTAAGATTTCTACGGTTTGAATGCTGAATATTTTTAAATCACTTCCAATTTTGTTGAATGATTTTCTGGCTTTATTTGCAACTTTATAATTCCAAAAACCAATATGATTAAAGAGTTTTTCACCCATTTGATTGATTTTTAAATCTTTATTATTAATGCTTTTATAATACGAAGATTTGAAAATATCAATACTTGGTGTTGTGAAAATCTTCAAATCCAATCCAAGTTTATTGAATGCCATTTTGGCATTATTCTTAATCATTGCATTGTAAATTGTCAATGAATAGTTAACTAATCGTTTCTTTAAACTAAATGAATATGCTTTTTTTGATAATAATTTAAATATTGACATTCTGGCCATTTCTAATTCATTATTTGAATTACTTGCGGTTTTAAAGGCAACTCCGGCATCTTTAAATTGCCAAAAAGCTTCTTCTACTGGTGTAGTTTCAGCTTCCCAGCTATGATTCTCAAAACCATAAGTTTCAGTCATTATTTTGTATTTTAAATTCCAGATATTTTCGGGAAGTTTTTGGAATATTGGTGCAGATTTTATTGCTTTTGGGAAGTATTTGGCATTACCATCTTCGTAAGCAAAAGTCCAAAGTTCATCGGTTTCAATTTTATTTTTGTGCCACAGACTTAAAACAGCTTTGTTTATTTCCTGATGACGTGGATGTTGTGTATATTCGCCAAAAGAATCATGTGTTATAATTATGTCATAACGATGTGTAGGCAACAGTTTAATAATTTCGGCTTCTATTTCACTTTCATTTAATTGCTTCAATTCCGGTTCATCGTTAAGATCGCCCATTATTCCTTTCGAATTATAAATCTCTAAGGCGTTATGAAAGCGGGGTGCTCTATCTTTATCGTTTGCCCTGCAAAGACAAACTATGTAACAATCCCACTCCGGATGACTAAGTATTGTACCACCTGCCCATAATGTTTCATCATCGGGGTGAGCCACAATAAGGGCTACTGTTTTAATTGTTTCGGTTTTCATTATTGTATTTTTCAATGGTTAATCGTGCCATAAGATAACTGACTGTAGATTCAGCTCCCTGATTAAGATTCACATGTGTTTCTTCTAATCCGTCGTAGCAGCCTCCTGTACATGGATTATAAATAATTTGATGTAACCGGTTATTACCTAAAAACCAGTTGAATGCAGTTAGCATTTTAAGGCGATACTCCTCATCAAGAAACACATCGTAAAATTTACTTAATGTCATAATTGTATATGCCACATCTATTGGTTGTTCGCCAAATTGACCGGCTTCTTGTCCTTTTTGTAACCAACTTCTATTAGAAATAACTTCAATCCCATTTTCGTTAAATGTTTGTGTCAGCAGAAAATTAAACGATGTTCGGGCAATGTCTTTATAGGTCGATTCGTCGGTCATAAGCCAGGCATACAACATGGCTTCGGGCAATATACTATTGGCATAAGTTAAATAACCTTCAAACCATTCCCATCTTACACTCGATTCATGTTTGTACATCTGAACCAATCTATTTGCAAGTATTTTAGTTAATTCTATATAATTTGGATGGCTAACTCCCTTTTGTGAAAAATATATACCTTTGATAATAAATGCCATCGATCGTGTGGATTTAATTTCTTTGATATGCAAAAGTGAATTTTCAAAAATGATTTTTGCTTCCGTAATAATCTCAACCGGCAGTAGCTTGTTCAAAGAAATCAGATATCCTAATGCCCAGATGGCGCGTCCATTGGAGTCGTCTAAATTGACTTCTTTGTTTTGATTTGTAAATTTGCTATCCTTATCTACATAATTCAAAAAATCTCCGTTAGGTTGTTGGCAGAATTTTATAAATTGTAGATATTTATGAATATCCGGAATAACATCACTATCATTTGTAGACTTAAAATACATACATAATGCAATTAGTGCGCGGGCATTATCGTCTAATGTGTAACCTGAATTTATATCGGGTTGATTCACCTTCGAAAACTGAATCATTCCAACATCAGTGGTCATTTCTTTCAGGTGATTCAGGTTTAATTTTGGGAGGTTATATCTTAACTTTATTTTATCACCAGTCATTTTTTCAAATAGCATGGCATGTTCGATGGCTGAATTTTCCCAGGCAGTAGATACAATATTTTGTAAAGTGTTGGTACTAATGTGTTTTCTAAGGGATTTATCATTCAAAAGATAAGTTACACTTTCGGCCAATTGTTCAGAGTCATTAAAATCGAAGATAATTCCGTTTTCCTTAGTTAAAATTTCCTTGGCATGTGGAATTGGTGTTGAAATTATTGGGCATGCACAACTCATGGCATATACAAATGTACCACTTACGGCTTGATTCGGATCGTTCGAAGTAAACAAATAAATATCTGTAAGTTGCAAATATTCAAGCAAATCGGGAGTTGAAAGATATTGATTTATGAATTTTACATTGTTTTCGAGTTTCAAACTTATCACCAATTGCTCCAAACTTTCTCGGTATTTTTCACCATCATGTTTCACTACTTCGGGATGCGTTTTTCCGATGATAAGAAATACAACTCTTGGACATTTCTCAACAATTGCAGGTAACGCATTCAATGTTGTTTCTAAACTTTTGCCGGAACTTATTAAACCAAAGGTCGTTAATACTTTTTTGCCAACTAAACCATATTTATTTTTCAGAAATTTTTCGCTTAAATGCGGTACTAAATGAGTTCCATGTGGTATTACAGATATTTTGTAATTCGAAATACCATATTCGGTCATAAGAATATTCGCGGAAGTATGAGTCATAACAATAACCGACTTACAAGCTGCCACAATATTTTTAACCAACGATTTCAACTGTTCATTCGGATGTGGTAAAACAGTATGAAAAACCGTAATAACAGGTTTATTTATTTCATATAAAAACTGAAGCAATCCTTGTTGTTCTTCATTAAAAAAGCCAAATTCATGTTGCAACAACACAATCTGAATTCGATCGTCATTATTTATCGTATCGGCCAGTTTCATAAATCCGTCAAAATGCGTTGTATCCAGTTTGAATTTTACTTCAACAGGATATTTAAAGTCCGAAATACCTGATTCTAAAGCACAAACTTTAATAGAAAATGAATTGCTAAACTTATTATTCAATGCTTTAATCAAATCATTAGAATAAGTAGCAATACCACATTCACGTGGAGGATATGATGTAATGACCAGTATTTCAGGCAATTTGCCCTGAATATCAGGCATTACACGAAATCTGTTTCTACGGGTATTAATTAGATTTGAAATTGGATTATCATGTCCCAAAATTGATTGATATTGATTTTCAAATTCATTATAACGATTATTCTTTATTTTATTTTTCATTTTTTGTAGTGTTAGTTATGGATAATAATTCAGCAACTAATGCCGACATGCTCAAAGATGCAACTGCTATATGCGAATCGGCGGCACCGTAATAAATAAATAGTGTATCACCAAATAAAGCTGTGCCTGTTGGAAATACTACATTGTTAACATCTCCAATTAGCTCCCATTTGTATTCGGGTGAAAATAAAGGATAAGACAATCGGGCAATTTCTTTTCGTGGATCATCTAAATCAAGCAGTGCTGCTGCACAAGCTGAGTAAACTAATCCTTTCTCTGTATCCTGTACACCATGATATATTAATATCCAACCATGCTCAGTTTCGATAGGTGGGCAACCACTGCCAATATAGCTGGACTCATGATCAAATTGAGGATCCATTACTATGTGTTCATGAAAATTGTGGAAATATTCTTTCCAAAATTCTTTGGTTAAATCTTTCATGCTTTTTACCGAAACAAGCTGAATTCCTGGTCGGATACGATGCAAGAAAACAAGGTTTCCATTAATTCTTCGTGGAAAAAATACAACGTTTTTATCCCACAAAACCATTTTCTCGTCAGGATCTGACTCCTGATAATAGAATTTATGATTTCGATAATAATTCTCGTTTACTTTTCCGGCAGTTTCGGCCAGAAACACAAATTTCGAATATGTTATCGGGGGAACAATAATACCCTGCTTTTTTAAGTGCATTAAGTCTTTTCCAGTAGCCAATGCTCCTCGAGCGTTTATTCCATCATAACCTGTATAACTTAGATAATATAAATTGTCAATCTTAACAATTCTGGCATCTTCTACACCTTGCGACTCATAATCAAATTCAGGTACCATAAATGGTTTATCCCATCGTTCTACAATTGTTAATGGACCGTCGAGACGGCAATAACCGATTGTAGAATTATTACCTGTTCGTACTGCACGGTAAAATATATGAACATTGTCGCCCTCGCGAATAACTGCAGGGTTTAGAACTGCTTCATTTTCAAATTCAAAATCTGTTTTTGACAATAAAATGCCTTCTTTTTTTACTTCTATCATGATACTTATGAATTGATGGTGGATTAAATACCGAAAATAACTTTGAAAATTTGAAAAGACCTTTTGATGTCTCTTACACGGCAAAATTAACGACTTTGATATGATGGTTTGTTATAGAACTATTGATAAAAATTACATGATTCACACTTAGAAATGAATATAATTTGCTTGTAAATCATAGAATAATCGAAAACAATTTATAATTAACTTATTTCATTACCTCAATTTTTCAATCAATAATGGTTTGAAAAACAGTAATTACTTTTAACTAATTGGAAAGTAATAAGTTTTTAAACTCTTCCTGAATTTTGCCCTTTTATTATTTGAACTGACCTCGTCCAGTGAGCCGAAAAATGGAGTGAAGTAGGCGTAGAAAACTTTTGTGTTTGAGTGCCGACGTATTCCGTCGGTACGAGTTTAAAAGTTTTCAGCCTACGAACGACTGATTTTTCGAGCGAAGTGGGCGCAGTCTTGACTTTTTTTGCTTACTTTTTTGCGTCAAGGCAAAAAAGTGAGTGGGGTGCGGGGCTAGCCCCGATTAAAACATCATATTTTTTTTTTCAATTACTTATACCACTTTATTTATATTTTTTTTTTCTTGAAAATCGGCTTAATTTTAATAAACGATGGCATACTATCGCCCAATAAAAACCCCCATGGTTTAAGTGAATCAATATGATCAAAAATAAGTTTAATTATCGCCAACAAAGGAATGGAAAGAAACATGCCCGCAATTCCCCATAACATATTACCCACAAGTACTACAATGATTGAAAATAATGCATTTATTTTTACTTTTGAAGCTACAATTTTTGGAACAATATAATTATTATCAATGAGTTGGATGATGTAATAAATGATGAGTACATATAAAGCGTATAATGCAGAATCTTTTGTTACTATTGCCACCATCATGGGCAATGCCACCGCTACAATTCCACCTATGTACGGAATCATATTGAGCAAAGCAGCAATTATACCCAATAAAATAGCATATTCTATTCCAAGAATCAAAAGAGCAGTTGCATCAAGTGTTGCAACAATGACTGCTTCAATTACCAATCCGACAAGATACCGTTGAACTACTGTTTTAGTTTGTTTTACAATTTCAGTCGCTTCTTCAGGATGATTATTTATAAACAGTCGACGAACAAATTCGAGTAAAAGTGGCTGATAATAGAGAATAATAAAAATATAAACCGGCACAATAAACATGATAGCCAAAGTACTACCTACCGAAAGTAATGTTTCGCCCAAAGCTGCAGTATTGAAATCTACAATTTCATGCTGAGTTTTTGTTATCCATTCATGAATAATGAGTGGCTTAATATCTAAATAAGTAGCAGCCTGACTAATAGTGTTATTAAGTAAAACCGTAAATTTTTCAACAAAAATGGGCCACGATTCACTAAATAGAGTTATTTGGGAAATAACAAAAGCACCAAATCCAAAAATTACAACGATAGTTAGTAACAACGTAACTATGATAGCCAGAATTTTATTGAGTTTAAATCGCATAAACAAATTGACTACCGGACTAAGCAAAATGGCAATGATAAATGCAAAAATTAGTGGTACAATGATGCTTTGACCAATATATAAAATGGCAATCAAAGCACAAAAACCAACCAAAAGCAAGGTCAACTTGGCATATACTGGCAATATGGTTTCTTTATAAATCACGGTAGATTTGTTTTTTCTGCATTTTTTCGAAAAATCTGTTCCATCAAAAATTGACCAACAGATTTGAACATTTCAGGATGTTGAGCAACGATGTTCGTAACACCGAATTGCAAAATAGAACCCAGAAATTTCCTGAAGAAATTATTTGAATTACCTACAGTTACTAACTTTGATACATAACCCGTAAGCAAGCCCATTGCTGAACCAATTATGTTATCAATCAAATAAGGCGAAGTTGCAATATCATTTAAAGCCTTCTTGATAAGGTTTACCGGCGTCAGACTTTCTATAGTAACAAAAAATTGTTCTTTTAAAATTTGTCCCTGAATAGCATGTTCTAATTCCAATTGCTTAATTGCAATTTTTAACTCGGCGGCTGAAGTAATGTTTTCCATGATGTTGTTAGTTAAGTAATTGTCTAATAATATAATCATAAAAAAATCTTTTAATCATTTTACGCGTAAAAAAGTGTAAAATGAATGCAACTAAAGCATAAAAAGCTGCAACTGCCAGAAATCCATAAAAAATTTGACCAAGCAACTCGCCAAGCCAAAATGCCAAACCCAAATTCAAAAAGAGAACGAATGAACTTAAAATGATAAATATAAAGAAGTGTGAAAAAAACGTAGAAACACGATCTGATGTAGTATCAATTACTTTCAGTTTAACCAATTGGTAACTCGTTTTTCCATAATCAGCAGTTCTTTCCAACAGCGATTCGATAAATAATGTATTGTCTTCCATCTTATTTTTTAATTTTTAAAATCATCTTCTTAAATTTATCAATTCAAAAAAGAATGCCCCGAAAACCCTTGACAGGATAAGATATCAAAAATTATTTTCGGGGCATTCAATTTTCGGAATTTTGAAATAAATTATTTCTTTGCAGATTTTAATTCACTTTCCACTTCTTCCGATTTTGCTTTTGCTTCTTCTACCAAGTCAGAAACATCTTCTTTTACTTTATCGAACTTTTCGGTAATGCTATCGATAAAATCGTTAAATTTATCTTTCAGTCCATCTACTTCACGTTCGCCTTTTCTGTAAATTGTTCTGCGGGTAACTGTTCCTTTTGCTGGTGCAAATAATACACC
>JBMOHG010000014.1:0-19550 GCA_049317965.1 Paludibacter sp. | reverse complement strand
CCGCAAAATATATAAAGCAGTTGGTGATTTCCGGTTTCTTTTATTATATTGGCCACACCGTTACTCATCATTTGTGGTAACACTACTGCAAGGTTGAAAACGCCCATAAACAAACCCATTTTGGCTGGATTAACCCGTTCGCTCATAATAGCAAAGACGATAGAAATGACTGCGGACCAACCAATTCCGACTAACAACATACCGATATAAAAATCCATTTCTACTTTGCTGAAGTAAGCAATATAAAAATAACCAATTGCTGAAAATGATAATGCACCAATATAAGTTTTCACCCTTCCAATATTT
Source organism: Paludibacter sp. (assembly GCA_049317965.1). GTDB lineage: Bacteria > Bacteroidota > Bacteroidia > Bacteroidales > Paludibacteraceae > Paludibacter. Next base: position 19,244 of record JBMOHG010000014.1, on the reverse strand, counting down.
TTTGCTATTGATTGTAGAATCAACGGAAATATTGCACCTACCAGATTCAGAATGAAAAATCCCAACGAAACGATATTTCCAATTGATGCTGCGGAGGTTTGTGATACTCCTGTAAGTTTTTCGGCAAACCAATTGGCCACCACACTTGATATGTTAATGTTTGGAAGTATTTGATTTTCAATGAAAAACCCGGACATTATAAACATACTTTGAAATGCCACCCATGTAAATGAATGTGCCAGCATGATTTTTTGAAACTCGTTCTTATTTGATGGATTTTTTATTCCCTGAACAATATTAATTATCCCAATCACAACTGAATAAGTTAAAGCGGCAATTAATACAGGATTATGCCAAGCTGCCAATTGTTCGGTGAAAAAATGAAAGAACAAGCTAAAGATACCGAAAACGAGGAAACCGTATAGAGGATAAATTTCTTTGACTATTTGCCAAACACCAAATTTCTCTTGAACTTCGGTTTTTTCTACTTCTTTCTTTTCCTGAATAAATAAAATGGGGAAGACAGCAGTTAGAAATACGATGATAGCTGCAATGTAAAGCAAGGTTTCATTTCCGAAAACCATCGAAAGAAAATATGCAAAAACGCCAAAAAAACCGGACATGATTTGCATCCAAACAAAGCCTGAAGTACGGATTTTGCCTTCTGGAGTTAGGTCGGCAATGATAGAACGTGCTGGATTAAAGGTTACATTTATCGATAAATCTAAGAATAAGGCAATTACAGATGCAATTAAAATTATATCGGTAATACCTGTAACTTTAGAAATACCACTTATATTTGGTAAAGCCAAAAATGCGATGGTGCTTATTAATCCGCCTATCATTATAAACGGACGACGACGACCACCCATAAACCACACATTATCACTTAGTAAACCTACAATTACTTGTCCAAAGATTCCTGCAATTGGTCCGGCGAGCCACACGAAAGCTACATCGTGGATATCCAAACCGTATTTATTGGAAAGTATCCAACTCAAAGCGGCTATTTGAGTTGAAAGTGCAAATCCTACCGCTGTGGCAGGTAATCCCAATAATGCCAGGAAGGCATTATTCATTTTCTTTTGAATGTTTAACATAGTATTATTCCCTATAATTTTTAATGAAAAGTGATAGTTTTGATAAAAACGTACAATTTTATTAATTTAATTCGGACTGAATAAATAATTAAAAGCTAAACTGTAATAATAAAAGTGCAAACGTTTGCTGAAATTTGTGTTGGATGTGCTTTTAACGAACAACTGTTCCAAAGTAATTTAATTGGAACAGTTGGAAAAATCCAATCAAAAAATGATTGACAATACTAAAATAGTTCCCCGCAATTTATCCCGCTATTTAACGGGAGGGGTTAGGGGCACTTCTTTTACAATCCCTTATTAATATCCTCAATATAACCTAATAATTCATCTCTTCCAAGTCGTTTTTCGGACGAAGTGAGAAAAATAGGTGGTAATTCTTCCCATTGTTCCGACAATTTATCCTTGTACGATCTTATACTTTCAACGCCTTTTACATGCGAAAGTTTATCGAGTTTAGTAAACACCAATGAGAAAGGAACACCATTTTCGCCCAACCATTCCATAAATTCAAGGTCAATTTTTTGTGGAGTGTGCCTACTGTCAATCAGTAGAAATAAACAAGTTAATTGTTCCCGATTCAGAATATAACTTTCGATAATTCCCTCCAATTGTTCCCGCATTTTTTTTCCGGTGGTTGCATATCCATATCCGGGTAAATCGACTAAATGCCAACTATTGTTGATGAGAAAATGATTGATAAGTAATGTCTTACCTGGTTTCGACGATGTCATGGCCAAATCTTTTCGGTTGCAAAGCATATTGATAAGTGATGATTTGCCAACATTGGAGCGACCAATAAATGCATATTCCGGCAAGCGGCTTTCCGGACATTTTAAGTAGTCGGTATTACTAATTATAAATTCAGCTGATTTTATTTCCATATATTTCTTTATTGTAAACGATTATGCTACTGTTAATTTTTTATTTTTCAAATTTTTAATTTATTTCTGCTTTACGGTTCAACGACAAAAACCACAATCCCATGAAAGTGATAAATCCATTGATTATTAGCAATTCATATCCTAATGGATAATTGAATACTTGGGTTGTAAATATATTCAAGCCAAAGCAAAGTAATGGTGAGGCAATTGCAACAAAAGGAACAACTTTATCTCTGGGACGAAGTTTGGTAAATAATCCAAAACTAAACAATCCCAACAATGGACCATATGTGTATGAGGCTATTGTATAAACAGCATCAATTATACTCTTGTTATTCAATAACTTAAAAACAAGCATAATGACAACAAATAAAAGTGACATTCCAATATGCGTTAATCGTCGCTTTCTTTCAGCTACTTTTGCTTCATCATTCTTCACACCCAATATGTCAACTGAAAAAGAAGTAGTTAACGATGCTAATGCCGAATCTGAACTTGCAAAGGTAGCTGCAATTATTCCAATTACAAAAAGAAGTGTTACTGTCGGGCCTAAATATTGAGTAGCAAACATTGGTAATATATCATCTGAAGATGCTGGCAGTGCAATATTTAATTTAGTTGATAACATTAAAAGCATCGCTCCCAAGGTCAAAAAAACCAAGTTCAGTGGTACAAAAGTAATTCCGTACCAATACATATTTTTCTTAGCATCCTTTATGTTCTTACATGTTAGATTTTTTTGCATCATATCCTGATCTAATCCGGTCATTACTATGGCAATGAAAATTCCACTGAAAAATTGTTTGAAAAAGTTTTGTTTGCTATGCCAGTCATCAAATATAAAAATTGTAGAATCACCACTGTTCATTAAAGTTGTTGTGAATTCATCGAAACTTATATCCAATCGATTGTAAACTTTAACAACCAGTAATAATAAAGCAGAGATTAAACACAGGGTTTGTAAGGTATCAGTCCACACAATAGTCTTAATACCACTACGATGCGTGTAAAGCCAAATTAAAAATATCGCTACTGTAGCAGTTACAATATACGGTATATTCCATGCATCAAAAACTACATGTTGCAAAATTATCGTAGCTAAATATAATCGTACTCCGGAACCGATAGTACGGGAAAGTAGAAAAAATGACGCACCTGTTTTATAAGAATATTTGCCAAATCTTTGCTCCAGATAAGTGTAAATACTGGTCAGATTGAGTTTATAATATAGTGGCAATAGCACATTGGCAATTATCAGATATCCAAAAAAGAACCCAAAAACCGTTTGCATATAAGTAAAATCGATTCCACGTACCATGCCAGGCACTGAAACAAAACTCACACCTGAAATAGAAGAACCAACCATGCCTATAGCAACAACCCACCAGGGAGTTTTTTTATTCCCCAGAAAAAACGCATCATTATCAGTATTTTTACGTCCAACAATATATGAAATTAAGAGTAGAATTGAAAAATAAATAACAATAACAAGCAAAATTGAAATACCGGACATATAATAAGGAGAAATTAATAGAATTCAAGAATCAGATTTAAAACTCACAAAAATAAGAAAAAATGCCCGCATTAAAATGCAAATACCAAAAATAGTTTTAAACGAGATTTTTTTGTAATTTTGTACCCGCATTTAAAAAACGTACATGAGTACCCAACAATTTTCATCTTCATTACTCGAAAATGCTGTCAACGAGTTTGCTAAACTTCCGGGAATTGGGAGAAAAACATCGTTGAGGTTGGTGTTACATTTATTAAAACAATCTGAACATGAAGTAGAAACGTTTGGAAACGCTTTTATACAATTGCGAAAAGAGATAGTATATTGTAAGGAATGTCACAATATTTCAGATACCGAAATTTGTCGAATTTGTAGTAATCCTGGTCGCGATCATGAAACTTTATGTGTTGTTGAAAACATTAAGGACGTGATGTCAATCGAAAATACACAACAATACAGGGGATTATATCATGTTTTGGGTGGCATTATTTCGCCAATGGATGGAATTGGACCTAATGATTTGCAAATTGAAAGCTTGATTCAAAGAGTAGATCGCGAAAAAATAAAAGAAGTGGTTTTGGCATTAAGTACAACGATGGAAGGCGATACTACCAATTTTTATATCTTTCGAAAATTAGCGCCTTTTGATTTAAAAATCACCACTATAGCCCGTGGTATTGCTATTGGTGATGAGTTGGAATATGCAGATGAAGTAACATTAGGCAGGTCAATCTTAAACAGAGTGGAGTTCTCGAATTCATTTAAATAATAATCAGTATCTTACAATTTTTAAAAATGGAAAAAACAATAAAAAAACTTGGTCAAATATATTATTATATTTACACATTGACTATCCTTTCTACAGTAGTTGGATATATGTTAACAATGAATAGTAATGTACATGTTGATGCATTAAGTACTTTAGGAATAACTCTTAAAAGCATCGTAATTCTTTATATATTAATATCTATACCTTTATCACTAGCTGGTTTTCATCGCATGACAAAAAAATGGGCATTGATAGAAGATGATGTATTAAAATTCAAAGCTTATGAAAAAGGATCAATTCTTAGATTGATTTTAATTGGCGTAGGATTACTTGGAAGTATCACCGTTTTTTTTATTCTACGTACCGATATTTCATTGATTTACTGTTTCTTAATAACTGGTATTGCGCTATTCTTTTGTAAACCATCTATTGGTAAAATTGTTTCAGAGTTGAAGCTTGACGAATCAGAGGATTAATTATATTTACGTATCACTTTAATAAATTTACAAATCAGAATATTATGTATATTGCAGTTGACTTTGACGGAACTATTGTTACGCACGAATATCCTAAAATTGGACGGGAAATTCCTTTTGCAATCGATTCACTGAAACGCTTACAAGAAAACCCTGAATATCAATTGATATTATGGACTGTACGTGAAGGAGTTGAATTAGAAGAAGCAGTTGAATACTGTAGAAGCAGAGGTTTGGAATTTTTTGCAGTAAACAAAAATTATCCCGAAGAAAGCGAGAAAGATCAACAATCACGAAAATTAAAGGCAGATTTATTTATTGATGACCGAAATTTGGGTGGTTTACCCGATTGGGGAATTATTTACCGGATGATTACAACCGGAACTTATTTTAATCCAATTTCAGATGAAATTCACCCGGAATATAAACTGCAACAAAGAGGTTTTCTTGATAGACTTTTCGGGAGATAAATAATCTATTTTTTATGTAAAGTTCATTTAGTCAGCAATTTGAAGGTTATTTTTCAAATTTATATTTATTTCCATGTATTTACAAAACAATATTTTGAGACTTCGAGCCGTCGAACCAGAAGATTTGGAACGACTGTATGCATGGGAAAATAATGCTGACCTGTGGGATGTTGGAAATACCCGAAATCCTTATTCGAAATTTGCACTTAAGCAATATATAAGTCAATCAGAAATAGATATTTACGAAAGCAAACAACTCCGTTTAATGATGGTTTGCCAACAAACTGGAGAAACTGTTGGAACAGTTGATTTGTTTGATTTTGACATTCATAACAGTAGAATTGCACTTGGTTTATTTGTCGATAATACTTATCAGGGAAAAGGTTACGCAAAAGAGAGTTTGTTGTTAATAGAAGAATATGTGTTTGATTATCTTAAAGTCAATCAGTTGTACGTTCATATTGCCAATAATAATTTTGTCAGCAAACTAATGTTTGAGAAACAGAATTATGAAAAGAACGGGGTTTTAAAAAACTGGATTAAAACTGTTGATGGTTTTGAAGATATAATATTATTTCAAAGATTCAGAGAAACTTACATTCAAAAAAAAGCAGCAAATCAATAATGATTTGCTGCTTTTTTTTATTCCATTTTATCAGTAATACTTCCATAACGATGATATTCAAAAGCAATACTTTGTTCTTTTACATAATGAAGCAATTCTATTCGTCCTTCTGTTAGCGGTTTTGCTGTTGCAATATGTTTACCGATACTAGCCGCTTTTTGATAAAATTGTGAAGAAAGTAAATTGCTACAGGTTCTTATTCGCTCATAGCTTTGCATTTCGTTAAGAAAATCTGTTTCGGATTGTATCACAATTTTAAATTTGTTTTTTGTGCTATTTTTCAAAGCTTCAAGCTTTTCATCTTTCTCCGAAATACTAATTATAATTGGCGTTTTAACTGTATCCGCAGCTGCCAGAATCATGAATATATCAGACAATTCATCTGCTTCCTGAACACGTAAAGCCATCCTTTTCAATGGTAAGTATCTGAATGTGTTCTGTTCACCAAGTAAATGATGAATATCTCGTTCTTGCGAAAATTCTTTTTCCCAATTTTCATTATAACTTTCAACAGCGCTTAGAAAGCGAGATAATTCATTTTTACTCAAATTTGATTCGAAAGTGTAATAAATTGATTTTGTCAAATTGGTAATGTAGGTATTTTTAATCTCACTAAAATTCACAAAACTAGATACATAGTTTTTACCACCGGCTTTGATTCCACCTCCAAACGAGGAAAGTTTCATGCCTCCAAATGGTTGACGACTAACAATTGCACCAGTGATACCTCGATTGATATACAAATTTCCAGCTTCAATATTATTCTTCCAATACAACTGTTCTTTTTCATCTAAACTTTGTAAACCTGATGTTAGACCGTATTCTGAATCGTTTAGTAATTTAATTCCTTGTTCGAGATTATCGATACAAACTACTGCCAATAACGGTGCAAATAATTCATTTTTAAATGTATAACTTTCAGATTTCACTCCCCATTTCACACATGGTTTTAAAATAAACTGTTTTTCATCAATAAATTCGGGCTTCACCAGCCACCATTCACCAACTTCCAGGTTATTAATTGCATGCAATAGTTTATCATTTTCAGCACTTATCATTGGTCCAATAATATTTCCACCTTTCCAAACACTACCCGTTTGTAAACTTGTAACTGCATCTATCAACTTAGTTTTGAAATCCGGATCATTATACACTTCTTTTTCGAGCAAAAGCAATGAACAAGCTGAGCATTTTTGCCCTGCATTACTAAAAGCTGATGTTACAATATTCTGTATAGCGTGATCACGATCGCCACTGGCAGTAACAATGATAGCATTTTTACCACCTGTTTCTGCTGAAAGTGGGCAAGTAGGATTATTTTCTAATAATCTAAAAGCTGTATCTGTACCTCCTGTTAGAATTATATGTTTGATAGATGAATGCGAAGTTAGAAAATTAAGCGGTTCACGTCCATCTGTGCAAACTACCTGTAGAGCATCTTTTGGTACTCCTGCATCCCAAAAACATTTTGCAAATTCCCATGCCACAGGTAATGCTACTGTTGCCGGTTTCAATATTACTGTATTACCAGTGGCCAATGCTGCTGCAACACCACCAACTGGAATTGCCAAAGGAAAATTCCAAGGTGGAATTACAAGAATAATACCTTTTGGTGAATACGAAATGTTTTTTAAATTTTCAAATTCTTTCATCGAAATTGGATAATATCGGCAAAAATCTATGGCTTCCGATACTTCCACATCACCTTCAGCAAAAGTTTTTCCAGTGATGGCCGACATGCAACCAATTAAATTTCCACGGTTATTACTCAAATTTTCAGCTACTTGATGTAGAATTTTATTTCTATCAACTAAATTGGTTTTTTTCCAATTTGAACTATCAGCTTCAGCAATAGAAATTATTTCTTTAACCTGTTCCAAATTTGATAAATGTGCTTCGCAAACACAAATACTTTCATTTTGACTTCTATCAAAGTATTTATTTGTTTTATTAGAAGTCAATTCTTTATCTCCAATTTGAATAGGAATTTGATATGGTTTTTCATTTACGGTTTTTTCCCAGTTATTTCTTATCGTATCTGCCCACAAACGATTTGGTTTTAAATCAAAATTTGTATCAGGTTCATTTTTAAATGTTTCCTGATCTGTAAATTGATTTTTGATTGCAATATTTCTGTTTTGTATACGTTTTGGTTTATCATAAATTTTATCTTTCAACTCAAAAGCTTCAATAAACTGTTCTTTAAGAAAGTTCCATTGTTTGCTACCATATTGTAAATTAAATGAATAGCTTAAAAAATTATCAACTCCGGTATTTTCGTCCAATCGCCGAACCAAATACGACACCGCATTTAAAAAATGTTCGTTTTTTACCACCGGCGTGTAGAGTATGATTTGTTTTTCGAGTTTACGCATAACGCGTGGCAGATGGTTAGCCATTCCTTCTAACATTTCGAAAGTGACAAATTCTTCAGTTTTATTTCTCATACTCAATAAATAAGCATATCCAATACTAAAGAAATTATGAGATGCAAGTCCAATATGAATTACTTTTGCATTTTCAGATTCCAATGCTCTGTCGAGTATATGTAAAAAATTTGCATCTACCTCCACTTTAGTATTATATATTGGATTCTCCCAGCCTTTTAACGAAGACATGATTGATTCCATTTGGAGATTTGCACCTTTCACTAGTCGCATTTTAAGTGGTGCTCCACCTTCTTTTACCCGGCTATGGGCAAAATTGAGTAAGGTTGTTTGAAAATGCCAGGCATCTGGCAAATAGGCTTGTACAACAATTCCGGCGGTATAATTTTTAAACTGAGGCAAATTTAATACAGTCATAAAAACATCTAAAGTCAACTCAGTATCCTTATATTCTTCCATGTCAAGGTTTACAAATTTCGGATTTGTAGATCCAGTTTGATCAACATAAGGATAATCAATAGCCTGTTGATAAATTGAACTTAATCGTTCGCAAAGATCAATTTTGTTTTGATTGTAATTAAGTGGATTTATTTGTGCATAAATTCCAGTAATTTTGATAGATATATAATTAATCTGTGGGTCTTTTAGAGCTTCAAGATAATGTTCGAACCTTATATTTGCTTCGCGGTTTCCAAGTACTACTTCGCCCAGTAAATTTACATTTTGACCAATTTTTTGTTCCTTACGTTCGGTTAAATGTTTGTTTAAAAGCGATGGTTTTTCGTTGATAATAACTTTCGAAGTATCAGAACGTAAGCGTTTCTTGAAGAGTGGTACCGCAATAAAATCGAACCAATAACCAAACATTGTGAATAACTTAAGCATGAACCGATCTGAAGAACTGAAAAATTCGGGCACTCCATATCGTTCAATAAGCACTTTCATTCGCAGTGCAAGTTTTTTATTGTTCCGAATTTGAGATGACTCGTCCAAAAGTTTGGAAAGTAAGGTTTTATCATTTGGATTTTGAATCAGAATGGCGTATTTCTTCTGTTCTTTTAATTCATCCGATGTAATTTCCTTTTCCGATTGTGATAAGAAGTCTTTTGCCCAATTCAGGACTTCCGAAGCGCTGATTTTTTCCATAAACATTGAATCTTAGATTTGAAATATTACGAAAGATAATTGAAAAGTATGAAAACGGTATAATTATTGGAAGAAATTTCATTAAAATATTGAAAATAATTTTCAATTTATTTGAAAGGGCTTATTATGTTTAAATTGAAATTATAATGGGCTTTTTACTTACAATTTTTATTTTGAGATTTGTTACTTTTTTAAGTAATAATTTATATGCACAAAAAAAACCGTTGAAGAAATTTCTTCAACGGTTTTAATTTAAAACTTCTATTGTAATTTACAATGTAATTTACAATGTAATTTTTGATGTAGATTTACCAACGCGAACGATATAAAGTCCTTTTGATAAATTTAATGTAGTAGAACCATTCACTAATGCAGTAGTTTGCACTTTCGTACCTAAAGCATTGAAAATTTCAACTGTCGAATTGTTAGCTACATTCTTTACTATTAGGTTTTTACCAATAACTGATACACTCAAAGCATTAATTGCTGGGTTTAAAAGTCCAGTTGTTTTTTCGCCAAAGAACATATTGTCCCATAATACAGTTGAACTTTTATATGAACGACATTCGAATACAAAATCTGTAGCATCGGCTGGTGCTACAAAATCAACAGTATATGTACCCCAGACACCATTTGCAATAGTAAAATATGCTGCAATGTCTGATCCTGAACCTTGCAATTTCTTTTGAATATTCGCGTCGGCAGCAATTGCTGTTGTCCAGTTCGCAGCCGCATAAAAACCAGTTGCATTCTTAAAAGATGACCAAATACGAACATCAGTTGCATCTCCAGAGACAACATAATAATCCATTTTAACAGTATATGTTTTACCTGCAGTAATAGGAACTACTTGTTGAAATCCCGGGTTTTGAGTTGTACCAATAACTAACTTTAATGAACTTGAACCATTTGATTTAATTGTAGATTCCTGAGTCCATGTTAATGAACCAGCATGAGTTGAATTAGCTGGAATTGTCCAACCATCAGGATTTCCTGCTGTCCATGCTTCGAAACTTGGATTTACAAGTAAATTTGTTTGTCCTTGTGCCAACAATACACAAGCAACTAATGATAATAAAAGAGTAATTTTCTTCATGTTCTTTTTTTTTAGAATGAATAATTTTAGTTTTTAAATAAATATAATGGCAAAGATAATGGATATTTATTACAAAAACAATACATTTTTCAATGATATTCATATTATTTTCTTTCAACTAAATTGTTTGTTTTATAAAACTCTGAATTACAATGATTTTTTGATTTAAATATGATTTAAGTTTTTGTGGAAATGTTTATAAAATGAATTATTTTCCCTTGTATTCATTACAATGTTGATAACAAATTTACTGTTAACAAAATAATACGCTAAAAAATATTACCTTTGCAATCATTTTAAAATTGAAATACATGGCGGAAATTTTGAAGCCCGATTATATATTTGAGACAAGTTGGGAAGTGTGCAACATGGTTGGAGGCATTTATACAGTACTTTCGACACGTGCAGCCACTTTACAGGAAACTCACCCGGATAAATTGATTTTTATAGGTCCCGATGTTTGGACAGACAAAAATAATCCCTATTTTATTGAATCAGATGATTTATATGCTGACTGGAAGGTTTTTACAAAACAAGAATACCATTTAGATATTCGAGTCGGACGTTGGAATATCCCCGAAAAACCAATTGCTGTTTTAGTGGATTTTTCACCATTAATGGTTCGAAAAAATGAAATTTATGGACATCTTTGGGAGCAAGTAGGTGTAAATTCAATGGCAGCTTATGGCGATTATGATGAATCATCCATGTTTGGATATGCCACGGGAATGATTATTGAAAGTTATTATCGTTTTTTTAAATTAAATGCCGGGCATCAGGTTGTAGCGCACTTTAACGAGTGGATGACAACTTTTGGTGCCTTTTATATTAAAGAACATTTGCATGATGTTGCCACTCTTTTTACAACTCATGCTACTTCCATAGGGCGTTCGATTGCAGGTAATCATAAGCCCTTATACGATTATTTGAATGAATATAATGGTGATCAAATGTCGTATGAGTTAAATATGACTTCAAAACATTCTACCGAAAAGATTGCTGCACACGTGGTTGATTGCTTTACCACAGTGAGCGAAATAACCGGAATAGAATGTGAGCAACTACTTGATAAAAAGCCTGATGTAATTACACCAAATGGTTTTGAGGATGATTTTGTTCCTAAAGGAAGAAAATTTATTAACGGAAGAAAAGAAGCTCGAAAAATTTTGCGACATATAGCTCAAACCTTATTAGGTTATGATTTACATGAAGATGCATTGTTTATAAGCACTGCAGGCAGGTATGAATATAAAAATAAAGGTATTGATACCTTTTTGGAATCATTAAAGCTTTTAACTGAATACAAAGATATTTCAAAGGAAATTGTAGTTTTTATTATGGTTCCGGCTTATATCAAAGGTTCGAGATTTGATTTGGTCAACAGTTTACAACATCCTGAGAATAAGTTCAATTCAACGAATAGATTTACAACTCATGATTTACATGATTATTACAGCGATCCTGTAATGTCAGCAATTCATTGGTTTCACTTCAATAATCAACAATCTCAGCCAGTAAAAATTGTTTTCGTTCCGTCGTATCTCAATGGTGCAGATGGCATATTTAACAAATCATATTACGATTTACTTATCGGAATGGATTTAACTGTATTTCCATCGTACTATGAACCATGGGGTTATACTCCATTAGAAAGTGTTGCTTTTTCAGTTCCAACTATTACTACAGATTTATCTGGTTTTGGACAATGGGTGTCGCACAAACTGCATGATATTGAAGAAGGAGTGGGGGTAATTCATCGGTCAGATTATAATGGATATATTGTAGCAACTCATATTGCTGAAATGATATATAAATTTGCCAATCTGTCTGAAATTGAAGTAATTGATGTTAGAAGAAAAGCTGCAAAAATTGCTGAAAAAGCATTATGGAAGCACTTCATTCAGTTTTATGATATTGCATATCATATTGCATTAACCAAAAAATCAAAAAGAACAGAAAATTAGTTTGTAAGTGAATTATTCTCGAATATGAGATGTTTCTGCAAACGATTGATATTATTATACTATGTATAATTATCAAATCATCTTACATTGTACAATTATGTATTAATTTTGTGCTAAATTTAAAAAGAACTTTTGAAATGTAATATCATTATTTGATATTTCATTTCCCATTTATAAATAGAATATTGCTGTATTAGTAAATAAAAAGATTTTAAAACTTATGAAAATTAGAGTTAACAACGTAAATGACATTAACTTAAAGGAAATAAATGTTAAATCGCATTTGCCTGAAAGTTTAAACAAATTAGAAGAAATTGCCCAAAATCTATGGTGGGTTTGGGACAGTAATGCCAAAAATTTATTTAGGCAAATTGACAAAGAAGCTTGGATTGAAGCATCTTCAAATCCGGTATTACTACTTAATATCCTGAACTACGAGAAATTAGTTTCGATGGGTAATGATGTAGAATTTATTAAAAAAGTTGACGCAGTCTATGCCGATTTTAAAAACTACATGAATGTGGCAAAAAGCGAAAAAACTCCATCTGTTGCATATTTCAGCATGGAATATGGTTTAACTGAAGTATTGAAAATTTATTCAGGCGGATTAGGAGTTTTAGCCGGCGATTATTTGAAAGAAGCCAGTGATTGTAATGTTGATTTAACGGCCATTGGATTCCTTTATCGTTATGGTTATTTTACTCAATCGCTTTCGGTAGATGGTCAACAAATACCTGTATATGAAGCTCAAAACTTCAATAATCTTCCAATTAAACAAGTAAAAGATCAAAATGATCAACCTATAGTAGTTGAAGTACCATATCCCGGACGATTCGTTTATGCTTATCTTTGGAAAGTGTCTGTAGGTCGTATTTCTTTATATTTATTAGATACCGACAATGATTTGAATAGCGAGTACGACCGTTCAATAACTCACCAATTATATGGTGGAGATTGGGAAAATCGTATGAAACAAGAACTTATGTTAGGTGTTGGAGGTATTTTAGCACTTAAAAAATTAGGAATCGAAAAGCAAGTTTATCATTGCAACGAAGGACATGCTGCTTTAATCAATGCTCAAAGATTGGTTGATTTAATTGCTGATAAAAATTTAGAGTTTAACGAAGCGCTTGAAGTGATTCGTTCAAGTTCATTATATACTGTTCACACCCCGGTTCCTGCTGGTCATGATAGTTTTGATGAAGGTTTATTTAGCAAATATATGAGCGAGTATCCTGCAAAATTGAAATTGACATGGAACGAATTCATTGATATGGGGCGTGAACATCCCGGCGATCATAACGAAAAGTTCAGTATGAGCACTTTTGCTTGTAATACTTGTCAGGAAGTAAATGGCGTAAGTTGGTTACACGGAAAAGTTTCACAAGAAATGTTTCAACCTATCTGGAAAGGTTATTATCCTGAAGAACTTCATGTTAACTATGTAACAAATGGCGTTCACTTACCAACATGGACATCTTCGGAATGGAAAGCGGTTTATGAGAAGTATTTTACCAAAGATTTTTATGCCGATCAGTCGAATATGAAAATCTGGGAAAAAGTCTATTCCATTCCTGATCAGGAAATTTGGAATACACGTATGTCATTGAAAAATAAATTAGTAGCATATATTAAAGAGCAATTTCGCGAAAATTGGTTGAAAAATCAAGGTGATCCTTCACGAATTATGTCGGTTTTAGATGCCATTAATCCAAATGCATTGATAATTGGTTTTGGTCGTCGTTTTGCGACTTACAAACGTGCTCATTTGCTTTTTACCGATTTAGAACGCTTAGAAAAAATAGTAAACGACCCAATTCATCCTGTTCAATTTCTATTTACAGGAAAAGCCCACCCAGCTGATGGTGCCGGACAGGGTTTAATTAAACGAATAGTTGAAATATCTCGTATGCCACAGTTTCTTGGAAAAATAATTTTCCTCGAAAATTATGATATGCGTTTAGCGAAAAGATTGGTTTCGGGAGTGGATATATGGTTAAACACACCAACACGACCACTCGAAGCATCTGGTACATCTGGTGAAAAAGCCCAAATGAATGGAGTGTTAAACTTCTCAGTACTTGATGGATGGTGGCTCGAAGGTTATGTGAAAGGAGCTGGTTGGGCTTTGACCGAAAAGAGAACTTACGAAAACCAAGATCATCAAGATCAATTGGATGCTGCAACAATTTATGGCTTATTAGAAAATGAAATAGTGCCGCTTTATTTTGCAAAAAACACCAAAGGATATTCTCCGGAATGGATACAGGTTATTAAGAATTCATTGGCTCAAATTACTCCTCGTTTTACCACAAAACGAATGATTGATGATTATATTTCAAAATTCTATACTAAATTGGCATCTCGTTCGGCTTTACTAAAAGCAAATAACTTTGCAAAAGCGAAAGAAATTTCGGCCTGGAAAGAAAAAGTTGCTAAAAATTGGGATAATATTCAGGTTGTTTCAATGGATGTACCTGAAAAAATGATTCATAATCCTGAGGTAGGAGAGGTTTATAATATCAATATTGTAATTGATGTGAAAGATATTAACGAAAAAGGTATTGGTATAGAATTAGTTGCAACCAAACTGAGCAAAAATAATGTTGATACATTATATAATGTGGAAGAAATGAAACTGGTAAAAACAGAAGGTTCAAAATTATTCTTCAATATTGAAAAGCAACTGAATATGGCAGGAACATTTAAATACGGTTTCCGTATGTTCCCTAAAAATGAAGATTTGCCTCACCGTCAGGATTTTTGCTTTGTAAGATGGATCTAGATTATTTACTATTGATTCATACACTATTTACAATTCATTGTTAGCGTAAAATAAAAAAAGACCGATTCGGTCTTTTTTTATTTGTTGTATATCAGATAAGTAAATTGTCAACTGAATTACATTCTCTCCATATACCAGTTCAACTCTTTTTCCATTTTTTTGTATTTAAAAATGGTAGTAATGATTTTTTGCAAGCGAACGAAAGCGGTTTCACTTTTCACAACATAATCGAAAGCACGATGATGCATACAATCAATAGCTACCTCAATTTTATCTTGTGATGAAAGCATAACTATTGGAATATCAGGATTAAATGATTTTATTTTATCTAACGTTTCAATTCCGTTCATAGCATTTGCATCAATGCCATCTAGCCGATAATCTAATATAATTACATCAGGATTATGTGATAAGTTTTCGATACATTTTTCTCCAGTTGGATAAGTTTCTACAATAAAATCAGCATGTTGCAAAAATTCAATTTCTAATAATCTCAGAAATACAACATCATCATCTACCAGAAAAAGTTTAATCTTCTCGTTTTTCATTAGTTTTCGTTTTTAATTTTGTTCAACTCAACTTCTAATTCCTTACAAGCTTGTTCACAAACCATTCCTAGTTCAGTCACCATTTCATGTATATCACCTATTTGTTCTTGATTATTTGCAAATTCCTGCACTTTTTTTGCCATGTTTTCAAGTTCTATACTCATTCCCATAATCGAAAACGAAGGTATCATTTTATGAACTGCTGCATGAAGCGAATTCCAATCCTGTTTTTCCATACTCTGATGCATGGTGGTTATTAATGTAGGAGTTTGCTCCAAATAAAGTGAAATCATTTCCATCATTAGTATCGGATTTGATTTTGTACGTGTATTTAAGTATTGAAGATCTATAATTTTTTTTCGTATTTCAATAATTTTTGTTTCTACTACTTTGGGTGTTAAATCCAAAACTGTTTTTTTTACTAAACTCACAATTTTACTATACAACAACTTTTCGTCAACCGGTTTTGCAATATAATCATTCATTCCCACAGCCCTGCATTTTGCTAAATCTACGGTTGTAACATCAGCAGTAAGTGCAATGATGGGAATATTTGAATGCAGTATATTTCGAATGTAATCTGTTGCTTCAAATCCATTCATTTCGGGCATTTGCAAATCCATTAATATAATGTCGTATGATTTAACTTGTAGTCTTTCGATGGCTATTTTACCATTTGAAGCAATATCACGTTCAAACCCAAAATCATCCAGCAATGTTTTCATCAATAGCTGGTTAAGTGGTATATCTTCAACCACCAGAACGTTAATATTATTTATATCAGCATCAAAACTTTCTAACTCAGTTACAATTTCGGTTTCTTCGTTTGTTTTCTGGAAACTTAAGTTAAAGCTAAATGTTGAGCCTTTATCTACTTCGCTTATTACCAATACTTTTCCGCCTTGTGGTTCTACTAATTGCTTTACAATAGCAAGACCTAATCCGGTTCCACCATATAACCTGGATGTACCACTTGATGCTTGTTGGAAGTTTTCAAATATCTTTTCAATCTTACTCTCAGGAATCCCTATCCCTGTATCGGCAACAGCAAATTCTATATTTACTTTGTCGTCATCTTCACTCAACAACCGAACACTAACAGTTATTTTTCCTTTTGTGGTAAATTTTACGGCGTTGCTAACTAAATTCAGAATAATTTGATGTAACCGTACCGGATCACCAAGTAATACATCCGGAATTTTATCATCGTATTCTTTAATAAGTATAAGGTTTTTCTCCCATATTTTTGATTCGAACAAGTGTAACATAGCAGCTATTGAAACTGATAATTTGAATGGAACTTGCTCAAAAGTCATTTTTCCTGCATCCACTTTGGCCAAATCCAGAATATCATTAATAAGCACAATCAATGCATCGCCACTTAACTTTATGGCAGTAAGATATTCTTTTTGCTTGCTTGTCATTTCTGTTTTAAGCAATACCTTCGTAAAACCAATAATGGCATTCATTGGCGTACGAATTTCGTGACTCATATTCGACAAAAATTGTTGTTTTGCTTTTACAGCATTTTCGGCAATTAAAGTTGAACTTTCAGCCTTATTTTTAGCTTGTTCGGCAATTTCTGTTGCCATCTCAGCAAAAACTATGGCCTCGTTCAATGCTGTTGAAATTCGTTTTTGTTCTGTAATATCACGAGCCACAACCACAGCTCCAAGCACATTTCCTTTTTCGTCTTTATAAACAGAACCATTAAATAATACATCTGTCAACTTTCCATCTCTGATTGTAAGTGGATAATCGGCAACAAAACCCTTTGCAAATACTGCTTGATAAACTTCACGAGCCTTTTGGGGATTGGTAAAGTAGTCGAAAAAATCAGTACCTATTAAATTCTCCCTTGAAACACCGGTAATGTTGACCGATGCATGATTCATATCAGTAATTTTCCCATCTGGATTTATAGTGAAAAGTGGGTCGAAGCTTGCCTCAATTAGACTTCTTGCGTATTGCGATGCTAATTTGAGTGAATAACTTAATTCTTCAAGTTCTTTGTTTTCTGTTTCACGTTTTTCTTTCTCTTCAGTTTGAAAAACTAATTCTTTGTCAGCAATTTTTAATTCAGCAGCACGTTTTTTTTTCTCTCCTGTTTGATATTCTAGTTCTTTATCGGCGATTATTAATTCTGCTGCTCGTTTTTCTTTCTCTTCAGTTTGAAAAACTAATTCCTTGTCAGCAATCTTTAATTCAGCAGCTCGCTTTTCTTTTTCCTCGTTCTGAAATACAAGCTCTTTATTTGCCAAAATTAATTCAGCTGCACGCTTTTCCTTTTCTTTGTTCTGAAAAAGTAGTTCTCTATTGGCTACAATCAGTTCGGCAGCTCGTTTTTCTTTTTCTTCATTTTGAAATAAAAGTTCGTTATTTGCAATAATTAATTCAGCTGCTCGTTTTTCTTTTTCATTATTCTGAAATGCAAGTTCCTTATTGGCAATACTTAACTCGGCTGCACGCTTTTCTTTCTCCACATTTTGAAATGCAAGTTCTTTGTTCACGCCCCGTAATTCGATTGCCCATTTTTGTTCGGCAATATCTCGTGCTACCACTACAGCGCCAAGTATATTTCCATTTTTATCCTTATAAACCGAACCATTAAAAAGTACATCAGTTAGTTTTCCATTAGTGTTTCTAAATGTTAGTGGTAAATCTTTAACTGTGCCATTTGCAAATACTTGCTTATAAACGGCCTTTGCTTTCTCTGAATCAGTGAAGTAATCAAAAAAATTGGTTCCTATCAATTTGTTACGTTCAACGCCTGTGATATTCACCTTTGCCTGATTCATATCCATTATTTTTCCGCTGATATCTATAGTTATCAACGGGTCAAGGCTGGCTTCAATTAAGCTGCTAGCATATAAAGAATCATGTGTATTTGTTCGTTCCATATAATTTAAATTCTCCTTCCGGAGAATGTAGGGGTCTAAATATCTTCTATTTGGTTTCTACGTTTATCTTTCAATTGTTTGAAATGTGATGGTGAAAGTCCTGTTACTTTTTTAAATTGATTGGATAAATGAGCCACACTACTGTAATTCATTTTCCATGCAATTTCAGTAATATTCAATTCATCATAAATGATTAATTCTTTTATCCTTTCAATTTTATGCGAAATAATAAATTGTTCGATGGTTGTTCCTTGAACTTCTGAAAATAAATTAGCCAAATAAGTATAATCATGTCTCAGTTTATCACTTAAATAATCTGAAAAGTTTACTTTTATTGGCTCCTCAGTATAATGTACCATCTCAACTATTGCATTTTTAATTTTTTCAATCAACACTGCACGTTTGTCGTCCATCAATTCGAGACCTGCTTCTAACAATCCTATTTTTAATTCTTCTCGTTGTTCCAATGTTAAAGTCTCCATTATTTCCACTTCGCCCAAATCAACAACAATAAAGTGAAGACCAAGTTTTTTAAGCTCTTCCTTCACTGCCATCTTACAGCGTGCGCTGACCATATATTTTAT
>JBMOHG010000013.1:0-19827 GCA_049317965.1 Paludibacter sp. | reverse complement strand
GCACTCTCAAAAAAACAATGCAAATTGTTTTGTTATTATTTATAAATCAATAAATTAAATAAAAAATGGAGTGGCTAGTTTCGCTACTTACTGATGAAAGTGTAGCTCATATCGTATTATTGTATGCATTTGTGATTTCAATCGGAGTCATGTTGGGCAAGATTAAGATATTTGGCATTTCATTAGGAGTAACTTTTGTGTTATTTGTCGGATTATTTGTCGGACATTTCGGGTTTACAATAAATCAGGAAGTATTACATTTTATTCGTGAGTTTGGATTAATTTTATTCGTTTTTACAATAGGATTACAAGTTGGTCCGGGATTTTTTTCCTCATTTAAGAAAGGTGGAATGCAGCAGAATATGCTCGCTGCCTCAGTTGTTTTACTTGGTGCAGCTACGGCAATTGGGCTATATTATATTTTGGCAGGACGTATTACAATGCCAATGATGGTAGGTGTTTTGTCAGGTGCAGTTACCAATACACCAGGTCTTGGTGCGGCACAGGAAGCATTGCGTCAGTTACATGAAGCCGGTCAAATAGCTGAAATTCCTCAAATTGCCTTGGGATATGCTGTAGCCTACCCACTTGGAGTAGTTGGTATTATTACTGCATTAATTCTTATACGTGTAGTTTTCAAAATAAGTTTTGATAAAGAAACAGAGAAATTGAATTCGAATGAAGAAAATCTTTCCGGAAAACCGGAAATACTAACATTACATTTAATAAATAAATCAATCGAAGGTCGTAAATTACATGATATTAAGGAATTAATAGGTAGAAATTTTGTGGTTTCGCGCTTAAAAAGGGATGGGAAATTCATGATTCCACTTGGTGATACTGTTTTATTAAACAATGATATTTTACTGGTGGTAACAGCCAAATCTGATGTGGAAGCAATTACAGCTTTTATTGGCGAGTCTACTGAAATTGATTGGTCAGAATCTGAAACACAATTGGTTTCGCGCCGCATTATTATTACTCAGAGTAAAATTAACGGTAAGACTATTGGTTTTTTGCAACTTCGCAGTACGTTGGGAGTGAATATTACCAGAGTAAACCGCGCAGGAATAGATTTACTTGGAACTCCAAATTTGGTGTTACAAGTTGGTGATAGAGTGATGGTTGTAGGTGAATTAACAGCAATTGAGCGAGTTGAAAAAATGCTTGGTAATGCTTTGAAGCGATTGAACGAACCTCATATAATTACAATTTTTGTTGGAGTTTTTATGGGAATTTTACTGGGCAGTATTCCAATGTTTGTTCCAGGAATGCCAATGCCGGTAAAATTGGGTTTAGCTGGTGGTCCACTGATTGTTGCTATTCTAATCGCACGATTTGGTTATAAAATTAAATTAATAACATATACTACTCAAAGTGCAAACTTCATGTTGCGTGAAATTGGAATTTCATTGTTTCTTGCCAGTGTAGGTATTGCTTCTGGAGGAAAGTTTGTTGAAACAGTTGTTTCGAGCGATGGTTTACTCTGGATTGGTTGTGGCTTTATAATCACAGTATTACCTTTACTTATTGTTGGTTTTATTGGTCGTAAATTTATGAAATTGAATTATTATACTTTAATGGGGTTATTGGCAGGTAGCACAACGGATCCACCAGCTTTGGCATATTCTAATTCAATTGCCGGAAACGATGCACCCGCAGTTGCATATTCTACGGTCTATCCTTTGACGATGTTTTTACGGGTTATCATGGCACAGATTCTTATTTTGGCATTTTCATAGTCTCTTGTCATTTTATTAAAATTTTTGAACCACCTGCATTTTTCTTAAATGGCAGGTGGTTCTTTTTAATTGAAAATGGTTTAATTTAAATTTCAAATTGACATCGGTCACTTTTCATTTAAATTTGCATTATCTTTACATCATGAAATCAAATATTTCCATTATTGAAAAAACAATTGCGGTTATGGGCATCGAAGCTCTTAATGCAATGCAATCGGCTACAATTTCCGCTAATGAAAAGAACAAAGATATTATTCTTTTATCACCAACCGGGTCAGGCAAAACATTAGCTTATTTGTTACCTGTATTATTGAATATAAAGCCCGATTGTCTGAAAGTTCAAGCATTGGTGTTGGCTCCTTCGCGCGAGTTAGCTCAGCAAATAGAACAGGTTTGGCGAAGTATGAGTACTGGTTACAAGGTAAATACTTGTTTTGGTGGTCGACCTTCAAATAAAGAAAAGCGTGATCTTGAGGTCCCACCTGCATTACTTATTGGAACTCCAGGTAGAATTCAGGATCATATTGAGCGAAACAATTTTGACGTAACTGAAATTAAATTGTTGATTCTGGATGAGTTCGATAAATCACTCGAAATGGGTTTTACTGAACAAATGGAGGCCATTATCAGTCGTATTCCCAATCTAAATAAGCGAATTCTTACTTCGGCAACCGATGCAGTTACAATTCCAGCTTTCACAGGCATTCAAAACCCTATAAAACTCGATTATTCAGAAAAAAATAATGTATTGAAAGGTTTGAAAGTATTTTCAGTAAGAGGAAAGAGTAATGATAAAATGGATTTGTTATATCAACTGATATGTTATTTGGGGAATAATAGTACGTTAATTTTTTGCAATCAACGAGAAACAGTAGAAAGAGTTAATGCATATTTGAGTTCACGAAATGTAGCCAATGAATTTTTTCATGGAAAGCTTGAACAACCAGAACGAGAACGCGCCCTTTCAAAATTTAGAAATGGAAGTTGTACAGTTTTTATTTCTACTGATTTGGCCTCGCGAGGTTTGGATATTCCAGAAATAAAAAATATTATTCATTTTGATTTGCCTGTCAGATTCGATGAATTTATTCATCGAAATGGACGTACTGCCCGTATGGAGGCTGAAGGTTCTGCTTTTTTACTGTTGCCTGAAAATGAAAATTTACCTATTTTTGTAACTCCTCAACCAATTATTTTAACTTTGCCGGCACTTGCATCTATGCCACCCAAACCCGAATGGGCTACACTTTATATTGGAAAAGGGAAAAAAGACAAAATAAGCAAAATGGATATTGTCGGTTTTATGTTCAAAAAAGGACAATTGAATAAGGAAGAACTTGGTATGGTGGAGGTTAAAGAGTATTATTCTTATGTTGCATTGAAAGTAGCAAAAGTGAAAGATGTACTTCGAATGGTTGAAAATGAGAAAATTAAAAATATGAAGGTTCGGATTGAAGTGGCTGAATAAAAGCCCCCTGAATCATCCAAATGGTGGACTAAAAAATCTTGTTATCGGACAGAATTTATAAATTTAAAGTATTATGAAAATCAAATTTATTGGTGCAGCACGCGAAGTTACTGGTAGTAAACATATGATTACAACCAATGAAGGAAAGCGCATTTTACTTGATTGTGGTATGTTTCAAGGTAAGGGAATGGAAACAGATGGAATGAACCGTAACCTCGGATTTGATCCTGCAGAAATTCACTATCTTATTCTTTCTCATGCACATATCGATCATTCCGGATTAATTCCATACATGTACAAAGGTGGTTTTAGAGGTTCAGTAATTTGTACAAATGCCACACGTGATCTTTGTTCAATAATGCTTGCAGATAGTGCTCATATTCAAGAATTAGATGTTCAACGATTTAATGAAAAACGAGCTAAACAGGGTTTGTTTCCAGTTGAGCCTTTATACAGTACATCTGATGCAGAAGAAAGTCTAAAACTTTTTATTTCAGTAGCTTATGATAGGAGATTTTATATTAATGATAAAATTAATGTGAAATTTACAAATACAGGTCACATGCTGGGAAGTGCAGTTGTAAATTTGGAATTAATTGAAAACGGCGAGAAAGTTCATTTGGCTTATACAGGTGATATTGGCCGTCAACACAACAGAATTTTACATCCTCCCACTGCATTTCCACAATGCGATTTCCTTATTACAGAATCAACTTATGGTGATAGACTCCATCCTGAAGATAGCGAATCAGAAGAAGATCTATTGAAAATTGTAATAGAAACTTGTGTAATAAATAAGGGAAAGTTAATTATTCCGTCTTTTGCAATTGGTAGAACTCAAGAAATAGTTTACGTACTGAATGATTTATTCAACAAACACAAATTACCAAAAATAGATGTTTTCGTAGATAGTCCATTGGCTGTGAATGCAACTGAAATTTTCAGGATGAATTTAGATTGCATGAATGATGATGTGAAGGCTGTTATGAAGTATGACTCAGATCCTTTTGGGTTCAATTCATTACATTACATAAAAAAACTTGAAGAATCGAAGGCTTTGAATAAAGTTGATAAACCTTGTATTATAATTTCAGCATCAGGAATGTTGGAAGCAGGTAGAATTAAACATCACGTTTCCAATAATATAACTGACAAACGAAATACAATATTGATTGTAGGTTATTGTACACCAACTTCCTTGGGTGCCCGAATTCAAGAAAAGGGATTAAGAAAAATATCAATTTTTGGAAAAGAACATGCTGTAAGGGCGCGAATAGCAAAAATTGAAGCATTTTCAGGTCACGGAGATTATAATGAAATGAAATCCTTTTTAAAATGTCAGGATAGCTCACAAATAAAAAAAACTTTTTTAGTTCATGGTGAATTTGAAACGCAAAAGTTTTATCAGAACGAGCTGTTAAAGGTTGGTTTTAAAAATATCGAAATACCACAGTCAGGTCAGGAATTTATATTGTAATTTTTATTTGATGACTAATTCAAATACTTCTTCATTTAGGCATGGTAGTATGAAATTCCTTTAAATAAAAAGGCTCAAAATAAGCAACATCAACAAATTGTTTTTCATTGTATGCTAATTCAGCAAATGAAATCATATTCTCTGCCAGTGGAACCAAATTGTCAATAAAACGAGCATTGGGATGGTTCAGCGTTGTTTTACATTTTTCTGCCCCATTCCCAAAGAAATAAACAATGTTATTTTCAAGTATTTCAAAATATGAATCATTTTCAATGATATCTGCTGAAATCTCCCGCTGAATTTCTCCTTTTGAATTGTAGAAAGCTGCATAAACCTCCATTCTTCGAGCATCAATCATCGGACAAAACAATGCATTTATGTCAGCTTCAACAGTTTTTAAAGCCTTTGCTGTCAATACTTCTAGCGTACTAACTGCAATTAATGGAATATCAAGTCCATAACATAAACCTTTGGCTGTAGAAACGCCTATACGCAATCCTGTATAAGATCCCGGACCACTACTTACTGCAACTGCATCTAAATTTTGTGAACGATCTTTTAAAAATGCCATTGCTTCTGCAATAAATACACTTAAAAGAGCTGCATGATTCATTCCATCAGCGTTCGTCTTCAAAAAAATACAATTACCATTTTCACTTAGAGATATTGAACAAACATTGGTAGAGGTTTCGATATTTAGAATAATCATTTTTTCTATTTTTAAATTCTCCACAAAAATACTCAATTTATACCAATTCAAAAAACAAAACCCCGTCTCGAAAAAGGAAACGGGGATTTGAAAAATGTAAGTTGTCTATTTTATTGAAACTTTCAATGGACTTTCAATTGATTTTTTGAATTTACTTAATGCATTAAACCAATCATTATCTGTAGGATAACCCCATTTACTCCATCCACCACCAAAATAGTAAGTGAAGGTGTTGCCAACTTTATAATTGGTTAAAAGTAATCCGTGAACACCTTTACGAATGGCATTATTGGTTTTTACAGGTACAAAAATACCTACATAATTACGACCTGATGCTAACTTAGCATTCGACGTGGCATCCTCAGCATAAGCAATGGTGCCATTCGCAGCATTGAGTTGTAATTGACCCTTGCCATCATGAAGAAAAATACCGGCTGCCAATTCCATTTTCATTTCAGTGCCTGTAAATTTCACAACAGCCTTATTAAGCATTGAACCAGCATTGGTAGTAATAGTTATTTCTTGTTTAAGATAAGTATTACCCACTTTTACGGAATCATAAGTTAATGTAAAAACAGATCGTAATGGACCATTTTCTGAAATTTTATAATGGTCATAATGATTGCCAATCCACAATGAATCAGATGCGTAAGGTGCAATTCCACCAGCTCCTAAAGTATGACCTACAGCGTAGCAATCAAGTCCTTGACCGTGATCAACATGATAAGAAAGTCCATTTTGAAGTTCATCGTGATAGAATTTATCAACAATCAGCTCGTCGGTACATTTCAACCATAAATCGGAGCCATTACTTGGATTTTCTTTTGCTAAAGCCGGTCCATACATTCGATATGCAGCTAAATCGTTTTCCCACGCTAAATCATCTTTTCGTTCCGGAACAAAACGAGCAGAAGTTTTTGCTTTTACAGCTGATGGTTTTCCTTCACTCAAAGTATAAGTTGAGATACCTTTTGGTTTTACATTTACTTGAAAAATGATTTTCTTTTGATTTGGAATAAGCTGGTAACCAACTTCATTTCCTTGTTCATCTTTCAATATCCATGTTTTACTTTCAAAAGACACTTTTAGTGCGGAAAGACTAACTTCAACAATTTCTGCTTTTCGGTCAAAATTCAACGAATTAGAAACTACTATTGTTTTTTTTGCACAAACGCCAAAAACGAATAGGAGTGAGGCAAACACCAAAAATACTGATCTTTTCATGACTTATTAATCGTAAATTGTAAAAGAATAAATTGGAAAATTATTTTGGTTGTTTACCAATATAAGCTAGAATACCGCCATCTACATACAATATATGTCCATTCACGAAATCTGAAGCTTCTGAAGCCAAAAATACTGCCGGTCCTTCAAGATCTTTTGGAGTTCCCCAACGAGCAGCAGGTGTACGACCAATAATAAATGTATTAAATGGATGACCATCTTCACGTAAAGGAGCAGTTTGTGGAGTTGCAATGTAACCGGGACCGATTCCATTAACCTGAATGTTGAATTCAGCCCATTCGCAAGCCAGATTTTTTGTCAACATTTTTAAACCACCTTTGGCTGCAGCATAAGCAGAAACTGTTTCGCGACCCAATTCACTCATCATTGAGCAAATATTAATGATTTTTCCTGCACCTTTTGCAATCATGTGAGGCGCAACTGCTTTCGAAACAATAAACGGTCCATTCAAATCAATATCAATCACCTGACGGAAATCTTTAGCTGTCATTTCGATTGCTGGAATTCGTTTGATAATTCCGGCATTGTTTACCAAAATATCAATTACACCCACTTCTTCTGTAATTTTTGCCACCATTGCATACACGCCGTCTTCGTCAGTTACATCGCAAACGTAACCATGTGCAGTAATTCCATCGGCTTTATAAGCTGCAATGGCTTTATCTACACTTTCCTGACTTAAATCGTTAAATACTATTGTTGCACCTGCAGCAGCATAAGCCGTTGCCAAACCATAACCGATTCCATAAGATGCACCGGTAATAAGTGCAATTTTTCCTTCTAAACTAAATTGGTTCATATTTTTTCTTTTATAATTGTAAAAAGTTTATCTGACATTACGCCCCTAATAACTATATCCTTTTCCTTTTTCCATTTGGAGAAAGTACCCGAAAGGGGATAGAGGTGAAGATTTTATGCGTTTTATCTCAATTCTGTGTGTTTGTAGAAATTTTGATCGCTATAATCTAAATTTTCTCCAGCCATTCCCCATATAAATGTATAATTACTTGTGGCGGCAGCTGAATGTATTGACCACTCTGGTGAAATTACAGCTTCATCACCTTTCATCCAAATATGACGTGTCTCTGTTGGTTCGCCCATAAAATGACAAACTGCATTTCCTTCAGGAACTTCAAAATAGAAATATGCTTCCATTCGCCGACTATGTGTATGAGCTGGCATTGTATTCCAAACACTTCCCGGAGCCAATTCAGTCATTCCCATTTGTAATTGACATGTTTCTAATACCTGACAAACCAACATTTTGTTTATATTGCGATGGTTGGCACCTTCTAAAGAGCCTAATTCCATTACAATTGCATCTGATTTTGTTATCTTACGGTCAGGGAATGTTTTATGTGCTGGTGCGGAATTGAAGTAAAATTTAGCAGGATTTTTAGCATCATTGCTTTCAAATGTTACAACACGATCACCGGCACCTAAATACAAAGCTTCTTTGTAGTCCAATTCAAAAACTATTCCGTCAACAGTAATTTTACCTGCACCACCAACATTAAAGGTTCCAAACTCACGACGTGATAGGAAAAATTCTGATTTTAAAGGGTCGATGGTTTCAAGTATAAGTTTCTCATTTACAGGATTTGCACCACCTACAACTAATCGGTCGTACAAAGTGTAAACCATATTTACTTCATCTGCTGCAAAGATTTTTTCAACCAAGTGCTCTTTACGCAATCGAGCAGTGTCGTAGTGTTTTGCATCTTCGGGATGTGAAGCATAGCGAATTTCGTAGTTTGTTTTCATATTTTTTAGCTAATCAGTTTTATTTTTTTTCTTTGATCGTTAATAATTTCAACTCATGTTCAAAATCAAGTGTATTTTTAAATGCAATAAACTTGATAGTATTTTAATTCATAAAAACACAAGCAAATAAATAATTTAATATACTAATATATAGTGTTTTAATTCAGTTTTATTGAATGGTAATTGGTTGACCAAAGATAATATAAATTTCAGCCTATCAAAACATAAAAATTCATAAAATACGACATGAATATCAGAATTTCAACCGCTTAACTTTATAAATATACAGAAAAAATAAATTATTGACTAAATTCACGATTTAGTATTATGAGAGTGTGGAAAGTAAAAATGAAAACGATTATTGAATTGTTGAATTAAAATACTACTTTATTTGTAATAGCCATGCAAAGTTAACAGAAAGATTTAAGTTATTTGAAGTATCGAAGTAATCACGCTTGTCATTCGAGAATATATCACTTAATCCAAAATTTGCACGTGTATCAAGCTGATATACATTTCCTTTAATATTAAAGAGTAAACCTATACCACCACAGAGTCCATAATCAAAAGGATTTTGTACCAATGTTTTGTGTTGCTCCTCAGTCTGTAAAGTTTTATTCAAAAGCTCTTTTTCAGAAATCAAATAACTGATTTTCGGTCCTATATTAATAAAAAAACGGTTTTTCTTACCCATATAAATATGAGTCATAAATGGTAATTCAATATAATTGAGCTGTCGAGTATACAAACCTGAAGTTTCAGTCCAACCACGTTGAGAATAATTTATTTCGGCTTGCATACCTACATTTTTCTCAGCATTATACCTGAAAACCAATCCACCTGAATATCCCAACAGAAAGCCCTGACTAACAGATGGATTAAATGAAATCAATGATTCGGTTGCACCAAGATTAATACCAACATACATTTCCGGTTTTTCCAAACGGATTTGACTAAATAATAATGAAGAAAAACATAGCAAGAATAATACTAGTATTTGACGCATAGTTGATTAATTTTCAATATATTGACTCATTATTCTGCTTTATCTTCTACCAAATAAAGTCGCTTATTCACAAAACCTGATATATCAGAAGTTCGCTCAAATAGTAGTTGTGACTGAATCCCATTGGAAATATTAGTCGAAGATATTTTATTAATCAATTTATTACCATTTTTTTGTAGTATTGAAATAAAATAATTAGATAAATCGTATCCTAGTAAATCATAACGTGGTGATTCAGAGCTTACTTCTTTGTTAAATAGCTGTTCGTAAAGATTGTTGAATTCAACAATTTCAGTAGGATTATATTTAGAGATAAATGGTGATATGTAGATACTTTGAGGCATCCTTTCATTTTGTTTTTTCCAACTGTATTGTTTAAACAATACAATGTCATATTCTGTAATCTTAGAGTATAACGGATTGATAAACTGACTAATATATGCAAACTTGTCAGTATTGAATATTACTAAATTCTTTTCATCTTTCTTTAAAACTTTGCTAAAATCAGCATAATCAGCAGAAGTTAATTCAATGTTTTTGAATTGTTTACCGTTTCTTTTCAATAATGATTGTAACTCTTCAGCCCAAATTTTTCCTTCATCTAATGAATTAACACCTGGTACTTCAGCAAAAATAATATTAGCACTATTGTACTTTTCTTTAATTGTATTGAACATAAATTTCAACTCAGCATCTGAGCCTGGATTGAATTGGAACAAAAAAGAATTATATTCAATCTCTGGTACTTTCGATGTGAATGGAACTAAAGTGTTGATTTTATTTTCCTTAGCAAACTCTGCAACAAGCGATACTTGACTGCTGAATGCTGGTCCGATAATCAAATCCATGGTTTTAATTTCGGAATTACCTAAAACTTCAGTAATTTTTTGTTCAGATTTTTCTGTATCATAAGTATATATTTCAAATGAAATGCCCTTATCTTTGGCTTTTTGAACTGCTAACAATGAACCAGCATAAAATTCGATAAACCTCTCTATACTTGGGTCATTCTTATCCTGATCGAGCATTAATGGAAGTAAAAATGCAATATTAATAACCCTTTTTGTATGAGTTAAATTATTTTTATAAAAAATAGAATTCAAATCAATTTCAGATTTGGAATTATCGGATGTTTTTTCAATTTTTTCTGAAATCGGTTTTACACCATCCTTTGAAGCAGGTATTTTAAGTTCACTACCAAGAGTAATTGAAATTTCTGCACCAGGATTTAATTTGATAATTTCCTGCATGTCAACATTATAGTGCTTACTTATTGAATATAATGTTTCATTTTGTTGAACCAGATGAGAAATGAATGATTTTTTATTTGATTCAGTTGTTTTGATTTGTTTTTCAGTGATTTTAATCTCAGGTTTATCCTCTACTTCTTGTTGATTATTTTTTGTGGGTATTGGAATTTGCAATATTGCACCCTCACTCAAACCTTTGATAATTTGAGGATTGAATTTTGTTATTTCTTCTTCAGTAACATTATATTTCCTACTAATGGCAAATAATGTTTGCTTTTTTTCTACTTTGTGCTGAATAAATTCCTGTGATGATTTTTTTTCATTAGAACTTTTTTGAACTATTTTTTCAATGTTTTTCTTATGTATTGGAATAAGAATTTTCTGGCCAGCATTCAGACCTTTTTCAATTTCAGGATTCAGTTTAATAAGCTCAGCTTGTGATATTTCAAATTTTCGACTAATGCCAAACACACCTTCACTTACCTGAACACTATATTGATAATACTCAATACCATTAACTTTAATTATTGGGTAAATATTATTTTGCCCTACAATTGTATTAGAAAATAGGAGACAAACTCCAATAATAAAACTAAATATCTTCTTTTTCATATTTCAACTCCAATAGATTGATATATTTGCAATTGCAAAAGTACTAAAAAATAATTTCAACAAAGGAATTAGTGTAATAATTCAGCATTTTTTTTGTTATTGATAAGAAAGATGTACATTTGCATACGCTTAAAAAATACACCAATTTAATTCTGTTTTTAAATTATGAAAAAAACTTTTTTATTGTTCTGTCTTTTTGTAATTACATTTGATTTATCAGCTCAAACACCAACAATTACAGGAACTCACCTAAAATATAATCAAATTATTGGTAAGGATACAATTACTGTAATTTTATTTGATAGTATAGCTGCAACAACAAAAATAGAGTATTCAGGAACAACAATAAAATGGTATAAATTTTCTGATACAATAACGCCAAATAGCACTTTTAATTACATCTATCCCGATAATGCAACAGGATATGTTGTTGATGTTGACGGTAAAAACGATACTTTATGGGTGATTGATTATAGTAAATTAAAACCTACTTTCATTTCATTTGAAGCAGAATATAATCCTAAAAATCAATGCGATGATGTAAATTTGAAACTAAATGCTATTGTTCCTGCAATAAGTTATAAAACATTTGATGGAATATTGCATAATTTGCCTGCAAGAGTTTTCACAGTGACTTATAATACATTAGAATGGACTGATAAATGGAAAGATATTTCAACGAGTGTCAAAGATATTGACTTACCAACTTCAACAATAAAAGTGCCTGCTCCACTTTGTGATACCTATTTCACATTATCCGGCGATCAATATGCTAAAGATTTGGGATTACCACCTTTTACATTTAAAAGTTCAATACTTTACAAAGCAGTTGCGGTAAAATGTTACCCTGCATCAATTGTAACTGTTAGAAACGAAAAAAATGAAGCTGAACGACCTTCCTTAGCTACACAAATATCTGGTTCGGCACCATTAGATATTCAATTTATTAGCAATGCTAATGAACCGGTTGCTACTTACTACAAATGGACAATTACCAAAGGTGCACAGCAGTTGATAACCCGTACTGATAAAGAAATCCGTTATACTTTTGCAGATGCTGGTGCTTATAATGTGAAACTGGAAGCGAGTAATGATTATTGTTCCAATTCAGACTCAATTAAGATAACGGTTGCTGAATCGGCAATTTATGCACCAAATGTGTTCACTCCCAATGGAGA
The DNA here is from genome assembly GCA_049317965.1 of Paludibacter sp. Taxonomy (GTDB): domain Bacteria; phylum Bacteroidota; class Bacteroidia; order Bacteroidales; family Paludibacteraceae; genus Paludibacter. The sequence goes on along the minus strand of JBMOHG010000013.1, from coordinate 7,376 downwards.
TGGATTGAACGATGAATTTAGGGTTGCATATAAATCAATTATTAGTTTTCAGGCTTGGGTTTACAATCGTTGGGGACGTTTGGTGTACACTTGGACAGATCCTCAAAAAGGTTGGGATGGAAATATTAGTGGCCGAAAAGCTTCTGCAGGCCCATATTACTATGTAATTAAAGCACTTGGATCTGATTTTGATGCTAATTCAGCACCAATTGGTAAAACAAAACTGAGATTAGGCGAATATTTATTAAAAGGCGATATTAATATTATCAGGAATAAAGAGTAATTTATTATTTATTTTTCAACTAAATACATGCTGCAAACTCCAAAAGTAAACTTGCGATAAGTGATTAGTTGAAAACCGTTTTTAGTCAAAATATCAATTAGTTTGGTTCCATTAGGAAAAGCATGCATTGAATTTTGAAGATAATCGTAGGCTACTTTATCACTCGAAAGCAATCTGGAAGTTAACTGTACAAAAATTCGTGTGTAAAGTTGATATCCTTTTAATAATAAACCTTTTTGTGGTTCATTCATTTCCAATATCAACAAATGTCCCTTTGGTTTTAGTACTCTATTAATTTGTTGTAAACTATCATCAAGTTTTTCGAAATTTCGAATACCAAATGCAATTGTTGCCGCATCAAAACTAGCATCTGCAAAAGTCATAGCTGAAACATCCTGAACTTGTAAATCAATTTTATTACTTAAATTAGCTTTTACTACTTTTACCCTGCCCATTTCAAGCATTTGTTCCGAAATATCTACACCGGTGACATGCTCTGGATTGAGATATTGAAAGGATTTTATGCACATATCAGCAGTTCCTGCTGCAATGTCCAAAATGAGTTTAGGATTATAAGGTTTTAAATTCAATAATGATTGTTTACGCCAAACTCGGGCCATTCCCCACGACATTATATCGTTAAATTGATCGTATTTGTTCGAAATAGTATTGAACATTCGGGCAAGTTGTGCCGTTTTTTCCTCGTTCTGATTATATGGTTTTACTTTAGTAAAATCGTTTTCTTTTTTATTTTCGCTCATTGTTTTTAATATTGTAATAAATATATAATATGGAGTAGAACCATAAATATTAAAACTATATAAATTCCCCTTTGGGGCTAGGGGTTTATTAAAACTTATAACAAATATATAGTCCGGTTTGTTGAGTATCGACAATTGGTGCAATTGTCAAATGCTTAGGAAATAGCTTCATAACACCGTCATAAGCCCAATAAGTTGCATTTGTGGTTAAAATACCAACAGCCGCACCCATTAATACATCGCTGGCCCAATGCGAGTTATTCGCCATTCGAGCAATTCCTACCCAAGAAGCTGCTGCATAACCTCCAACTGAAATCCATGGACTGATATAACCTAATTCATGATCGAGAAAACTGGCAGCTACAAAAGCCATTGCAGTGTGCTGTGAGGGCAAAGAGTAATCGTCAGTAGAATTTTCATCTCGTCCGGGACGGAGAGATTTGCTGATTTTTTTACCTCTATAAACTACAAAGTCACTTGCTACATAAGAAACCAAAAGAATTGCGGAACGGTCTATAAAACGATGTTTGGATTTTAGTCCGCATAAACTTAATGCATAAGCAGCTACTACCGGGGCATAACGTATATCGTCCTCTAACAAATAGTTATGAGGTAACCCATCAAGTGATAAATTGTAATTATATGTTTTTGTAGTTTCGTCCCAATTCCAACTGAGCGGTTTTTGTAGGCTTTCTTTTAAACCCGGAATGGAAATAATAGCTACACTTCCCAACGCTAAACTTACAGGTACAATACTTTCTTTTACATAACGAGAATTAAACCATTTTTTGGATAAATCATTAGATTTTATTGAGATTGAATCCGAAACTTTTATTGAATCACTTTGAGCAAAAGTTTTTCCAAATAAAAGAAAACTAATGATTAATATAAAGTAAATTCTCATTGATTTTTAAGCTAATTTTGGATTTCTCAGAGCTCTGATAATCAATAAAATTCCCCATATTATAAAAGGTAAACTAAGCCATTGTCCCATTTTTAGTATCATATTTGTTTCAAATGCTTCTTGATTATTTTTGATAAATTCTAATACAAAACGGGAACCCCAAACACCAATCAGAAAAATGCCAAATAATAAACCATTGCGTTTATAAGCTTCCTTTTTCCAATACATCAACCACATTACAGCAAATGTTATTAAACAATATAGCATTTCATAAATTTGAGTTGGATGCATAGGTTGTGTTTCACCAGTACGAAGGAAAAGAAATCCCCATGGTAATGAAGTAACACTTCCATATATTTCAGAGTTCATTAAATTTCCAAACCGAATGGAAGCACCGCACAAACAGACACCAATTAATAATCTATCGAAAACCCAGTTTATTCCTTTTTTTGAAACATTTTTATTGAACAAAATCATGGCAATTAATATTCCAATCGCACCACCATGACTTGCCAAACCACCATGCCATATATACAATAACTCCCATGGATGTGAAAGATAATGATTACCATAGTTGAAAGTGATTCCAAGAAAAGTTACGGGTTCAGTCAATAATTTCCACTCGTAAAAAAAACAATGACCTAGTCGAGCACCAACTATGGCACCTATAACCGTATACATAAATAACTTATCCACCCAGATTTCAGGTAGTTTTTCGTGTTTGAAAATTCGTTGGGTTATCAACAGAGTAAACCAAATTCCCAACGCCCATGATAATCCGTACCAACGAATAGCAAGTGGACCTAAATGAACCAGTATTGGATCAGCATTCCAGGTTATGAAGTTTAGAAACATAATTTTAAAATTTATAATTTAGATTGTTCAATAAATTATTAAATACTTGAAATTAAATCTTTTAGAAAATTAAATTTCAAATTTATCAATTAAATATTGAATTATGCTCCGTGGCAGTTTTTGAATTTTTTACCACTTCCACAAGGACATGGATCATTTCTTCCCGCTTTTTTCTCAACATGAATTGGTTGAGGCTTTTGTAGTTCACGTGTATCTTGTTTTGTTGGATCGCCACCACCAACTTCGTCCTTTTGTGTTTTATATTTACTAAAATCCTGATGACTTTGAATTTTTGCTTCTCGTACTTGCTCAGGTTCACGCATTGGAATTTGTCCACGCATCAATACAGCCAAAACTTTTCGATTTATAGCATCAATCATTTCTTTAAACAAACCAAACGATTCAAGTTTGTAAATCAATAGAGGATCTTTTTGCTCATAACTAGCATTTTGTACTGAATTACGCAATTCGTCCAATTGACGAAGATGCTCTTTCCACTCATCATCAATAATAAATAGCAAAGTTTGTTTTTCAAATGCTTTTACAACTTCACGTGCTTCGTTTGTGTATGCAGTTTTAAGATGTGCAGTTATATTAAATACGCGTTTGCCATCAGTTACCGGAATAAGAATATTTTCATATTGTTGTCCTTGTTTTTCGTAAACCTGTTTGATTACCGGATAAGCAATTGTAGCCAATTTATCCATTTTACGTTTGAAGGTCTCCATTGCGGCATCTGCAACACGATTCGATAAATCATTCGTTTTACTCGAGTTGAATTCTACCTCAGTAAAAGGTACATCCATTGCAAATACTTTCAAAAGCGTTTCCTGCAATTCGTAGAAATCGCCATTGTTTTTTGCATATTCAACAGCACTATCCGATGCATCATATATCATGTTGGTAATATCCACTCCAATTCGTTCACCCATTAAAGCATGACGGCGTTTGGAATAAACGACTTCACGTTGAGAATTCATAACATCATCATATTCTAATAAACGTTTACGAATTCCGAAGTTATTTTCTTCCACTTTCTTTTGAGCGCGTTCAATTGATTTTGAAATCATCGAATGCTCAATCATCTCACCTTCTTCAAATCCAAGTTTGTCCATAATGCCCGAGATACGTTCCGAGCCGAATAAACGCATCAAATCATCTTCGAGCGATACATAGAATATTGAAGAACCCGGATCACCTTGACGACCGGCACGACCACGTAACTGACGGTCAACACGGCGACTTTCATGCCGTTCGGTACCAATAATAGCCAATCCACCTGCATCTTTTACCTCTTGAGTAAGTTTAATATCAGTACCACGTCCTGCCATATTGGTAGCAATTGTAACTGTACCTTTCTGACCAGCTTCAGCCACAATATCAGCCTCACGTTGGTGCAATTTTGCATTCAGTACATTGTGTCTTATTTTTCGTCCGTTCAACATTCGGCTCAATAACTCAGAAATTTCTACCGATGTTGTTCCCACCAGTACTGGACGACCAGCCTCAACTAATCGTACAACTTCCTCGATTACAGCGGTATATTTCTCGCGTTTTGTTTTGTAAACACGGTCTTCCATGTCTTTACGGGCAATGGGGCGATTTGTAGGAATTACCACCACATCCAATTTATAAATATCCCATAACTCCCCTGCTTCAGTTTCGGCAGTACCCGTCATCCCCGAGAGTTTATGGTACATTCGGAAATAATTCTGGAGTGTAATGGTTGCAAATGTTTGTGTAGCAGCTTCAACGGTTACTTTTTCTTTGGCTTCAATAGCCTGATGCAAACCGTCAGAGTAACGACGACCGTCCATAATACGTCCGGTTTGTTCGTCTACAATTTTTACCTTATTTTCCATCACCACATATTCAACGTCCTTTTCAAATAATGTGTAGGCTTTCAATAATTGGTTAATGGTGTGAACCCGTTCCGATTTGACCGAGTAATTCTGAAGGATTTCATCTTTTTGAGATTGCTTTTCTTCAGCACTAAGTATTTTATTTTTTTCTAATTCAGCTATTTCACTACCAACATCAGGTAAAACAAAGAAATGAGAATCGTCACTGTTGTCAGTAATTAAATCAATACCTTTATCAGTCAATTCTATCGAATTTTGTTTTTCATCAATCACAAAATATAACGGATCAGTTGCAATATACATGTTCCGATTATTTTCCTGCATATAAAACTCTTCAGTTTTTAGCAAAATCGCTTTAACACCCTGTTCGCTTAAATATTTTATCAGAGGTTTATTCTTTGGCATTCCTTTGTATGATCGGAATAAAAGTAATGCACCTTCTTCCTGGTCTTTTTTATCTTCTGATTTCATCAGATTACGCGCATCAGCAAGATATTTTGTTGCCAAAGTTTTTTGAGTATTTACAAGTCGTTCTACTTTCGGACGTAAATCTTCGAATAATTGATCTTCACCTTTAGGTACTGGACCTGAAATAATTAAGGGTGTACGGGCATCGTCAATCAACACTGAGTCGACCTCATCTACAATAGCATAATTATGTTTGCGCTGAACCAAATCGAGTGGGGCAGTAGCCATATTATCACGAAGATAGTCGAAACCAAATTCATTATTAGTTCCAAAAGTAATATCAGCTAAATATGCCAATCGACGTTCTTCAGAATTTGGTCGGTGTTTATCAATACAATCAACCGATAAACCATGGAACATATATAAAGGACCCATCCATTCCGAGTCACGTTTTGATAAATAATCATTCACTGTTACAAGATGTACACCATTGCGAGTCAATGAATTAAGGAAAACTGGAAGTGTAGCTACCAGGGTTTTTCCTTCACCAGTCCCCATTTCCGAGATTTTTCCTTTGTGTAGAACTACACCACCAAATAACTGCACATCATAATGCACCATTTCCCATTTTATCAGGTTTCCACCAGCAGTCCATTCGTTTTTGTAAAGTGCTTTATCGCCCTGAATACTTACAAAATCGTGTTTCGTTGCAAGCTCGCGGTCAAAATCATTTGCGGTGACTTCTATGATCGGATTTTCAGAAATTCTACGAGCGGTATCTTTCATAATGCTGAAAGCTTCTGGTAAAATTTGATCTAATACCTCTTCGTATTTTTCAGTAATTTCTTTTTCCAGTTTATCTATCTCGATATAAATCTTTTCGCGAAGATTTATTTCTGTTTCTTCTATACTTGCTTTCAATTCTGCAATACGTGAAACTTCAGTTGCTACATAATCTTGAATTCGTGTTTTAAGCGTTTCAGTACGAGCACGTAATTCATCATTCGAAAGTTTTGTAATTTCATCGTAAACCGCCTTGATTTTGTCAACTATCGGCGAAATTTCTTTAAGGTCACGTTTATCTTTACTTCCAAATATTTTTCCTAGAAAATCATTAAATCCCATATTTTTCAATCTTTTATATTATTGTTTCTTTCAATTATTGTCGATTCTGTCAGTTTTGTCGAAAAAGACTGACAAAGATAGTATTTTTTAGTCGTAAAAAAGCCTATAATGCTAATTTATTAGACAGCGCATAATAAAACAAAAAACGCTCCAAAATAATCTGAATAAATATTCCAGGGTTAATCATATTTTTAAAATTCAACAGATGGTTTTGATATGTTCGAAAACGTAAGATTCCATAAAGGTTTCACACTTTTAGAATCAATAATATATTATATATTGAAATAAAATTTGGAGTATTATATCAAAAAATGAAAAATTATAAAATGGTAATAAAATGAACATATTACGGTAATAATATGAATATATTATGATTATAATAATTAATATACGTAATATATACGTTATATTTGCATAATTCAATCATAATAATTACTTTTGTATAATTAAATTAAATCAATTAAATCAGCTACTAATTGAAAAAAGGTAAAAACAACAGTAGACTATTTCAAATGATTAAAAAAATAAGAAATATACAATTTGAAATTTAATAAAATCCAATACAATAAAAAATATCCCTTGTGGGAACGGAGGTAATATGGCAATAGTAAATGGACTTTTTCAGGCTAATGGCAGTATCAAAGGTTTATCGTTTTATACTATCGCAGGTAGTGATAAAGTAATAATGCGTACTAAAGGTGGCCCAACGAAAAAACGAATGGCTACCGGTAAAGAATTTGAAAAGTTGCGAAAACATCAAATGGAGTGGGGGGCATGTGTGCTTTTTGCACGTGCAGTTCGGGGCGCTGTAGGTGATCTTTACCGACTTTCAGATTATAATCTTTCGCCGGTTTGGACAGGTATGGGCAAAAATTTGATTAAGCTCGATAATAATGGCGAAGTTGGAAATAGAGCATTACTAATGAGTACGTATAAACAAGCACTCGATGGATTTAATTTTAATCGTAACTACTCATACAGCAGTATTTTGAGGGTATTACCAACTTTCCAAATTTTTCGGGAAGTTTTACAAGCTACTGTTACTTTTCCACGCATTAATACTGCTATAGATTTGGTGAATATACAACGTTTACCGTATTTCAGGCTTATTGTGAGTTTGGGTACTGTGTCAGATTTGGTCTATAACCCATCTTTATTTTCAAATTATATTTCTTTAA